>QOAL01000139.1 GCA_003978135.1 Thermodesulfatator sp. | reverse complement strand
AAAGATTGCAAGGACAGCCCCTTTCCAAACCACAGCCATAGGTGTGGCGCTCACAGGTTTCTGCTTTTCCGTTTTCTTAAACCTGCCCCAAATTGTTCAACAACGGCCATTGTCCCTGGTGCTGATGCTGTCAAACCTGGCCTGTTATGCCTTCTGTGTAATGGTCTTTCTCGTCTTTTATCTCACAAGAACCGAAAGGTTCTTCTTCCTGGCCCTGTTAGTAATTGCCATTGTCCATGTACTGGCGATACTTGGAATACCTCTTTTTCCGTGGGTCAAAAATATCCTAAAACACACCACGGGAAATCTTTATTTGTATCCCGGCAATATCCACTCTGTATTCAGAGGCACTACAGTGTACGGACCGTTTGCAGCCCTTTCTGCCTTGGGGCTTGGGCTTTCTGCCTGGAAAGCTAGACACAAAGGCCTTTTTACTCGAACAGCCATGGCCTTGGTCAGCCTTCTTGCCACGGTTGGATGTATTTCCTGTCCATCCCGAACCGGCCTTCTTGTCTTTTTATCGGGCTTGTTCATTTGTTTCTTTTCTCTGTCTCCAAAGGCGAAAAAGCTGGGCATTATACTGCTTGTTATCCTGGCAACAGGGATTCATATAGCCGCATACAAAAACAGGTTCATGCGATACAAGCTGGGCAAAAGCCTTCCATATATGAAAAAGATTACCAAGCCTTCCACAATAAATCTTAAGGACTTCAAGATACAGCTAAAGGACGCACGCATAGAAATCTCTAAAAGGGCCTTGCAACTTTGGAAATCATCACCCTGGTTCGGCATCGGGCCGGGCCAGTTCAATATTAAAAGCGGTTACAAATGGCAAATAGATACTCATAATTTGTACGCTGGGATATTGTGCGAACACGGCCTTGTGACATTTATACCGCTCTTTCTTCTCTTTCTGTGGCTCTTGGTCAAGTTCTGGGGCTCTGTGACAGGAATTTTGCTATGCATGCTTGGTGTTATGTGGTGTACGGAAATCTTAATAGATCATTCCTGTCCGTTTATCCTGGGCACGGCATGGCTTTTTGTTTGGACTAATTATCTCGACGTTTAGATACCGGTCTAACACCCTGACTTTATGGAAGACGGGAGCATTCCCTGTTTGTCCTCATGGCCTTGGAATGCTCCCGGGTTTCGGATCGCCCTGTCCAGATACTCAGCAAGGCCATGCATGGTGATTGATTTCATGCTGTCAGCTCATAAACCGGTTCATTATTAACCGCGTTTGGGTTGAAAAATGGCTGACATACAACCAACCAGTGTCCATCCATAAACGGTCCTTTTGCCCGATGACTGTGTTGCCCGTCGGCGAAAAATGCTCATGTACGCCCAGTACACTGTGCTTTTTCGCCTCCTTGCGCCTTGCCCTCGAACAAAAGGCTATTTCTGGATGGACACCAGCAAGCAAAAAACAAGAAGAAATAGACTTTTACCGGGAGAAAACTTATATTAAATACACACAGCATTTTATGGAAACATTGTTTTTTGGAGTGAGTTTGATGAAGGTTATTATACTGAGTGCAGGACAGGGAAAGAGGCTGCTGCCCCTGACATCGAGAAAACCCAAGTGCCTGATTGATATTAACGGAAAGTCCGTTCTGGAATGGCAGGTAGAGACCCTGGCTGGTGCTGGCATCCACGACATCGTGGTAGTAACCGGCTATGGCGCGGAAAAGGTACAGGAGCTGGTGCAGCGTCACCTTGGTTATTACGGTGTCCGTACTCATTTCAACCCTGACTATGCAACATCCGATAATCTCATAAGCTGCTGGAAGGCACGGGATGAAATGAAAGGTGATTTCATCCTCTTGAACGGGGATACGCTTTTTGAGCCCGCGGTTATTGAGACCCTGCTGGACTGCACCAGGGCCCCCATTACAGTTACGGTAAGTTCAAAGGAAAAGTATGACTCGGATGACATGAAGGTAATCAGTCAAGGCGGCCGTCTTGCCAAGATTGGCAAGGATCTGCCCCTGGGTGCTGTGTCTGCAGAATCCATTGGCATGATTTATTTCCGGGATAAGGGGCCTGAAATATTCCGTAACGCCTTGGATAAGGCAGTTCAGGATCCTGAATCGAAGAACAGATGGTATCTCTCGGTAATAGATTCAATTGCCCAGGAACAGACCGTCATGACCTGTTCCATAACAGGGCTCAAATGGTGTGAAATAGACTACCCCAAGGATCTTAAACTCGCTGAACCCGTAGTTGCTGCTATAGAAATGCATGCCAGAAAGCATGGTGTACATGATGCATTCAATGGGCACGGGCTTATGCATGCACATGGCCGGGCCAGATGAAATTCACAGGCTGACAGCCATGTCTTTGCAGCAGACAGGCGGGCATGAACAGACACTGCCGAGTTATCTGCTTCCTCAATTTTCTAATATTTCCCTTACCTAAAGGAACAACGGGATGATCGCAGAACGTTATATCATGCGGGAGATTATCAAACCCGCGACCGTAATCTGCGCAGTCCTGGTGTTCATATACGGAAGTTTCATTGCAGCCCGTTACTGGGCAGATGCCGCCCAGGGGGACTTGCCTGGCTCTTCGGTCATGATTCTTGTGTTTTTCCGGGTTGCCGTTGCCATGGAGCTTCTTCTCCCGACTACTGTCTATCTTTCCACAGTGCTGGCACTGAGCCGTCTCTACCGGGATGGCGAGATAACAGCGATGTTTGCCTCAGGAATAAGTCCTGTCAGGATTGCATGGGCAGTCTTTGGCACTGCACTCCTGGCTGCCATGCTCACAGGCTGTTTTTCCCTTTGCATAAGGCCCTGGGCCTGGAATCAATTTTACACCATGAAGGCCCAGGCCAAGGCAAATTTTGACCTTACCAGGATGAAGGGCGGCATATTTTACGAGATATGGCATGGGAAAAGGGTAATATTTGCAGAAAAGGTCAACGGTAAAAAGAGCCGTGCCGAGAATATATTCATTCAGACCAAGCACACTGATTCCCTGCAGATAATTTACGCCAGGGAGGCCCGTCAATTTACTGACACAAATACAGGAACGCCCATTCTCAAGTTGTTTCATGGAAATGATTACGAGTTTTCCAACAGCGCGGACAAGGAAATTATTCTCAGGTTTGAACAGTCAGAGCTAGCCCTTGAGCCAAGGGAATTTGTCAAGAAGGACAAGGTCAAGGCAGTTCCCACAATAAGTCTTTTGCAATCCGGAAATTCCCAGGAGATAGCCGAGCTGCAGTGGCGACTTATAACCCCGGTTTCCACTGTGCTCCTTGCAATGCTGGCAGTTCCCCTTAGCAGGTCGTCTCCAAGACAGGGCAAGTATGCGAAAATACCTCTGGCAATAATGATTTTTGCCCTGTACTACAACATTAGCGCCATCATGAAAAAATGGGTAGCCCAAGGCGCAATAGATGCCTTTCCCGGTCTATGGTGGACCCAGTTGGGTCTTGTCATCCTGCTGATTTTTCTCTGGTGGCAGCCTGAGCTTGCTCTTTTATGGCGGAGAAGAATGGCCTGACGGGTTTCGCATCCGGAAAGGGCTTGTGGATAGCAGGTAGATGAAGATACTTGATCTGTATATTGGCGGGAACTACCTGAAATTTTTTGTGGTTGTATTACTGATTCCCGGGATCCTGTTTAGTTTATTTGAGCTGTTGTCAGAACTGGATTCTGTGGGCAAAGGCAGCTATTCCATGGCCGATGCCCTGTTATTCATTGCCTTGACATCTCCCAGGCGATTAATCGACCTGGTACCAATAACTTCTCTTCTTGCTGGTATCGTGGCCCTGGGAAAAATGGCGGATAATTCCGAACTCGTGGCCATGGAGGCGTCGGGTCTTTCCAGGTTCAGGATCAGCCTTGCCGTCCTTGGTGCATGTTCGGTTATCATGGTTACCGCGGTTAGCACCAGGGAATTTATCGTCCCACCCCTGGAACAGCATGCCCGGGTTATGCGTGCCCAGGCCCTTTCCGCAAGGGGTGTAACATTCACCCAGAAGGGTTTTTGGGCACGCCGCAATAACTCGTTTATCCATGTCAACAAACTGATTGGAAAGGATGCGGCCGAGGATATAAGTATTTTTGCCTTTGATGACAAGGGCAACCTGGAAAAATTTATTCATGCAGCCAATGCTGCGATTCAGGGCAGGGACCGTTGGGTACTTTATCATGTACTTGAGAAAAAGATTGACGGCCTGGAGATAAAATCAAGATATATCCCACAACTGGATCTTGATTCCTTTCTAAGCCAGGACCAGGTAAGTGCCATGGAATTCCCGCCGGAGACCCTGTCTGCACTGGACCTTCTAGATTATATTCATGCCCTTGAAAAGAGCGGCCTGAATGCTGACAATTACCGTCTTGCGCTTTGGAGAAAGGTGAGCCAGCCTCTTGCCACTGCTGCCATGGCCCTGCTGGCCCTGAGCTTTGTGTTCGGATCAACCAGGAAAAAAAGTGCAGGCCTCAGGATAACCATGGGCACATTTGTGGGAATCATTCTTTATTTCTTTGACCAGATAAGCATGCATGCCGGGCTGCTTCTGGGGCTCAAGCCCCTGGTAGTGGCATTTATCCCCTTTG
>QOAL01000059.1 GCA_003978135.1 Thermodesulfatator sp. | reverse complement strand
AGTGCGTGGGACTTATAAACGTATTAAATCCGTAACCCAGCAGTGGCCGTTGTAATGCCCATCTGAAACATTCATTCCACAGGGGCAGCCTGCCCGTAAGGGAGCCGACGGTTTCCTTGGCTGTTTCACCTCTTCCAAGAGTGGTCACGGCTTCGCCATACTCGATAATCTTTTCTCCAAGAAACAAATAACAACCAGACAAACCTATCAGTCCAACAATTACCCAGCCTACCACAGCCCGGATAGAGCTTACCATGAACCAAAAAAAACAAAGAGCAATCAATGTAGATGCCAGGGCCATTCTACTCTTGGTAAGAACAAGGAGAACCAAGGCAAAAATTAGTATTAGATAATAAAACTTTTTCAATTTATTATCAGCTGAAATAGTAGAAAGGTACAAAGAAGATAAGGCCAGCAGGCCGCAATTCCAACCCATAGACACCGTATGGAAGAGCCCGGAAAAACGCCATGCTTCACTAAGGGGATCAAAGGTGTGCAATCTTATTTCATTGGCAAAGCCGGCAACAGCAGTGATACCACATATAAAAAGCACCAAAACGGCTAGTTCCCTAACGCGATACCTGGCTGCAGTAGCTATTGCTGCAAACCATAATATGAAAAAGATGGCCAGGCGCCGCAAAGTAAAAAGAACATCTATAGACCATGTCAGGCTGAGGAGCGACCATGCGAGATAGGTAACCACCAACCATCCCAATAAACCATTAACCTGAAACCTGTTAGGTACGCGACTTAGGAGAAAAAAGCCATACATGGATAGCAACACTAGACCGGCCCGCCTGCCCATGTTTCCACGTTCCATTCTGTGAACAGCTTCAGAGATCTGAATTATGTTTTTTTTGTATTTTACTTCCTCGGGCCAGGAAGGATTAAACGGCGTAGCAAGACTGAAAACGAGCAAGAGAAACGGAATGGTTAACCACAGCTCTATGGACGTATTTTTATTTTCTGGGTCATACATGACTAACAGCCATATTTACAGATTTAAAAAAATATCTTCCCATTAAAAAAGCGGTTACAGAAAAACCCAACAGTAAACTGCAGGCGACACCCAGAACACTAAATTTTTTCACGAGAAAAATACCACAAGAAAAGGTAATAAGCAAAGGTACTAAATTTATCAGGCAATATACTTTCACCTTTTCCATGGCAAGGAGTCCAAATGAAAATGGAAAGGCAGCAGAAATCACAATAATATTAAGGGCGAGTAAAAAAATGATAGAATCGTTTCCTGAATATTTGCTGCCATAAAACAGGGTCACCAGATTTCCTCCCCAAATCATCAATGCCACTGCAAAGGGGAATAAAAAAAGAAGGAAAAGCAAGCTGTCATTTCTCACCCTTTTAGCAAGACCATCCAAACCCTGTTCTGCCAGGCCGTGAACGATTTTCGGGCCCAGGAAATTTTGGACTCCAAGTATTAATGGATTAACAATGGATGCCACTCCCCAACACGCACCCCATACCCCAACTGCAACGGTTCCATGGAAAAAGGCCAGGAACCAAGGATAAATTGTCATACTTAGTGACCAGAAAACAGAGCTTAAAAATAGCCACTTGCCGAATAACCAGTTTTTTCTTAAATCTTGCCAGAAACCTGTAAATGTAAATTTGAACCATTTTCGGTTGAGTATCAGCCAGGATAAAGAGGCAAGGAAACAGGCCAGCCCCGATATGCCAAATGCATTTTTGGCAGAAAGAATATGGTTTTCATAAAGAATGAAAAGGCCAGTCAATTGCAAGAATGCCACTGCCATATCCACAAAAAATGCTGCTTTCATAAAAAATCTGGCAAAGCTCAACCTTCTTATAAATTCCTTGAACATTATTAAAGAAAGTGCTATCGCAAGAGCCCCCAGCACTGGTATTAATCCCCGGGGTACTAAATTTTCCGGAAGCAGCATACTGAAGATCAACAGCAAAAGGATCAAAAAAACACAGAGTATTAATTCCTGGACCAGGGTGTTAGCCGTGTAAATATCTAAAGCCGTTTTTTCATATTTTTTGGTAAATATCGTATAGGGCTGAGAAACCAATGAGGTCTGAAAATCAATGACAAAGATTACTATGTTGAAACAGAGAAGATACAGACCAAATTCTTCCTTGGTGCATGCTCTTCCAATTATTACACCGGTCAGAAAATTAGTAACACTGGCGGCAAACTGATCAGCCAATGCGTAAAAACAGTTTCCCCTGAGAACAGATATTCGTTGAAACCCAGCTGTAAACAAATTTTCTGTCCACTGGAGCCACGAATCTGCGCTGGTACCGATAGACCGGCTCAACCGATTCCACCTTTACTTTCGTGCCATGGAAGCTGCAAAATGAAATCCCCTGGATATGGCTTGCTTGAAAACAGGAAATGCGTCCACAGCATAACGGAGGGTTTTGGTCATGATCTTGCTCATGGGCTCATATCCCCGAAACACCTTATAATAAAAAAATATATATTCCATCTTAATCTGCCAGGAGGTGAATTCCGGAAGATTTAGATAGGATGTGGTTCTTTCAGAAGGGCTTTTGCCATGTCTGGCATCAAGCAGATTTTGTTCCACACATAAATTATAGAGACTCGTTCCAGGATAAGGATAAAATATGCATACTGATACTCCATAAGTAGGCCTGCACAATCGCGTAACACGTACTGTTTCCTGAAAATCCTTTTTGGATTCTCCAGGCAGACCTATCAGGATATTCACCGTATATTTAATGTCATACTCCCTGGCCATGCGACAAAATTCTATGAGGTCCTGGTTTTTGTATTTCGGCCTTCTCAAAACCTTGTTTCTTATCTCTTCTGATCCGGATTCCAGCCCGATTCGAAAAAAATTCAGATTGGCCCGCCTGAATGCTTCAAGCAATTTACGATTGTTCCTGATTCTGGGATTAAGAGCCAGATTGGTTCCAAATTTCAAAGGCCTTTTCAAGCCAGCCTGGAATCTCTCCAGATGTCCAAGGAGATCATAGGTATATCTGAGATTCGCCCCCAGGGTTTCCGTTTCCAGAAAAACAGTACTCACCATGGGATCGCGTTCCAGCAGCTGCCTTATCTCCTCTACAATATTTTCAGGTGAACGAAATCTTACGTATCTTCCCGAAGTTATTTGTGACAGGGCATGATTTGAACAAAAAGTACACCTGTTAGGACACCCTCTTCCTGCAAGAACAGTATATATCATATCCTCTTTTTGAGAGATATACGGTTCCCACATTTCCCTGTCAATAAATGGGAGTTCATCAAGGTCTTCTTCAAAAGGATGTAAACTGTTTTTCTCAACAAGTCCATTAACACGGTCCTTTATCCAAAGATTTTTAATTCCCGACGGTTTTTTCCCCTCTTGAAGCTGGGAGGCCAACTCACAGACTGCAGATTCTCCCTCTCCTATACATATGGCATCTAGAAAATCCAATGCCACAGTTTCGTCTGGGTTCAGTGTGGCATGTACTCCTCCCAGAACTACAAAAATATCAGGGGAATTTTCTTTGATGATTTTACCTACCTTCCTAATCATAGGCATCTGACTGGAAACAGAAGTCAAACATATTAGGCCGGGATCAAAGTCGCATAAAATTTTCTTGAACATCCGGTTAAGATCTGCCAATGGCGTAACCACAGCCAGTCTCACATCATGTCCTGCCTTTTTTAACATGGTTGCAATAAAGGAAATACCAAAGGGAATGTCTGCCGGACAATAAAGCTCCTTTTTTAAGGAATAGCTGGTTACGGAATAAACACATAGGATCTTCATTTAGCATCTTCCTTACTGGTCTTCACTTTTCTTACCACGGCGGGATCATTCCAGTTAATGGCAGCTAAAAATTCTGACAGTTTTTTTGCAATTGCCATGTGAACAGCAGCAGAAGGATGCGCATCAAAACGGCTGGCCTGAAAGTCAGATCTTGGAAATTGTTTTGCAAGATATGTAAGATCCAAGAACCTTATACCATCCCTGGTCATCTCACTCCTTAAGCCGACAGGGAAAGATCTGTCCTGTACAGGCAGAAGAACGATAAGACTCATTATTCCATGTGATTTAGCAGTTTCGGTGAATTCTTTTATATATTTGTAAGAGGATTTGGCTATATCTTTGAGCGCTTTTTTTTCCTTTTGGGCTTCCTGCCTTTTTCCCCAGTATCCATTGTAGATGTCTCTTAAAACATATATGAGCCTGAAATGTCTTAAAACGTACAATACGTAAGAACCGTCACTGAATACAGCGTTTGTATTTTTAGTTACAGTGTAGCCCCACTTATCCACAGAGCCGGTACGGGAAAGGTCCAAATCATGTGGAATAATAGCCATAATGACAACGTCGGGGTCTAATGACAGCATCCTGAATCTAAGCGTGGCTGCCATTTGCCTGACACTATAGGCAGAGACACCGCAGTTAAACACACGGATCTTGCTTTCGGGCAAGCTCAAGGTCAGCAATTTTTCCAACAGGGCAGGATAGGTATTTTGAACATTTCTTATTCCTTCTCCAAAGGTAACAGAATCTCCTGCAATAGCGATGCGAATCTCACCCTGTTTCTTGGGGCCATAAACAGCGCAGCTTTTTAGCGATCTAAAACCCAGACTA
>QOAL01000060.1 GCA_003978135.1 Thermodesulfatator sp. | reverse complement strand
TGGAGCCTGCATGGAGACGGTTCACAACCTGCTGCTGTGCTGCTACTTCTCCCTCGAGCCTTTTTACCTCGGCCTGAAGCCTTACCGGGTCTATCTCTGCCAAAAGCTGGCCGGCCTTTACCTTTTGCCCCTCGTCCACAAGCATGGTTTTGATCCTGCCTTCGTCATAAAAGGCAAGTTCTACCTGCCGGATGTCCACATTCCCGTATATGGTGAGTATATCCCCGGGAGCCTGGTTTTCCTCCTTCAGATATACCAGCACTGCAGCAGCAACAGCCAGTAACAATATCAGGACGATGACTAGTTTTTTCTTATTCTTCATTCTTTTCCCCGGGCATGAGAAGGAGGCTGTTAATGGATTCCAGGTCCTTTATGGTCAACAGCCCCGTGACCTTCTTGAGTTCTATCCTTGCAAGCAAATGATAATAGAGTGAATGAAGGTAGACCTGTCTGTTTACTATGTATCTGTCAGTCATATTCACTGCATCTATTACTGTCCTGGTTCCTATTTCATATCCCCGGTTGGTGGCATCCATTGAAACCTTTGCAGATTCCATTGCCTGCCTGGCTGCATTCAGGTGTGCTACAGAGTCTTTCAGGTGAAGGAACGCCCGTTTGGTGGCAAAGGTGATTTCATCAGTCATGCGCTGCAATCCATGTTTGGCAGAAAGTGCCTTGGCCGTGGCCCTGTCCGTTTTTGCCCCAATGGAGCCTCCAAGATAAAAAGGAACTGAAAGGACTACCATGCCGTGAACATCCCTGTAGATAACATCCGGCATGAAAGCCCCCTTGGAGTACGATGCTATTCCCTCAAGGTTGAGGGTAGGCCAGCGTTCCCTCTTGTTAAAGTCGATTTCCTGATTGGCAAGCCTTACCTGCAGGGCCGCCTCCTTGAGACGGGGTTGGTTGTCCAGGGCCGCCTTGACCCAATCGGATATATCATCTGGATCAGGGCCTGAGGGGTTGAAGGGTTTGACATCCAGGATGTCTCCCACTTGTCCGTGGATAAGTATAGAAAGGTTTTCTTCTGCCACAGCCACCCTGTCCATGGCCTTTATTAAGCGCGCATTTGCTGCGTCGAGCCTGGCCTTTGCCTCCTTTACAGAAACAATATCGCCGGTACCTGTTTTCAAAAAGGATTCTGCCTGGTCATATATCTTCTGGGCCAGCATGATGTTATCCCTGGCAACGGACTGCTGGGCCCTGGCATCAAGGAGCTCAAAGTAGGCGGTACACGTCCTGGACATGAGGTCCTGGCTTACTGCCAGTACCTCTGCCTCCTGGGTCTGGATCTGGCTTTCAGCCATTTTAAGGCTCACATAGGCCTGGCCGTTGAAGATAGGCTGGACAAGAGTTGCGCTGTATGTATCGCCCCAGAAGCCCTTGTCAATCCTGTCCGGCCCCATGCCAGAGATGTTTTTCCTGTATCTTCCTATGCCGGCAAGGGCTGTAAGCTGTGGCAGGAGCTTTGACATTGCAAGGGGCCTTTCCGCCTTTGATGCTTCCAGGTCGGCCAAAGCGGCCTTGAGGGCAGGATCGGTATCCTGCGCCCTTTTATATATGGTAAGAAGATCCTCGGAAGCAAAGGAGATGGCAGGAGCAAAAGTCAAGGAAATGACTAAAAAAAAGGTCAAAGTGACCGAAAATACGCCAACATGGACAAGACTGCTGGCCATGCCTTTTGGTGGAACCTCCATGACAGAATACATTAACTAAGTTTTTTTTTTATTCAAGGTTTCCCCCAAAAAAAATGAATGGGTCTTCATTACAGGGGATCTGCATGAAACTATTTCTATTTTTTAGCTTGAAACAGTAGATTTTAGTACTGAGCATTCGTTGTTGGTTCCGCGAATCTTCCTAAGGCAGGAGTATGCTGGCTTACCTGCTTTTATTACCTTTAAAAGCTCACGGATCTGAACAGGGACGAGCAGTTTCCTTCAAGATTCACCAACAGCCGCTGTGGGGGCTACATACTCTTTCTGCATACATACTTTGTACAATCTTACAAACTTGAGTGCAGCTAAAACTGGCTTCCCCTTGGTGAATCTTGAAGGAAACTGCTCGTCCCCACGCTATGATCACAAACAGAGAATGGTTCCTATTTTCATGCAGCAGATTTCCGTAACCGGTTTATGCTGCTATACTTGAAGGAAATTTCTGGGGGATTTTTGAATCAATCCCTAGGTAGCCTGTTCCTACGGCAAGTGGACGTATATTCATATCATTTCTGGTGTTCCAGTCTGTGTTCCTGGGAGTTTCGTTAGGATGGCTGAGAATTTAAATGATGCAGGAACCTTTTTCATCAAAACGGATGAAAAAGGCCGGATCCAGATCTCCTTTTCCGGAAACTGGACCATAAAGGCTGCTGTTATTGAAGAAAATAAAATCCTCAAGGAGTTAGGCCACAGGCTGGTGCCCGGGGCAAAAGTCATGGTGAACGCGTCATCATTGCAGGCCTGGGACAGTATTTTTATTTCTGCCCTCATAGCAGTTAAGGATTTTTTGGAGAACAAAAATGTGGCTCCGGATTTTACTGACTTGCCAGAAGGGGTGCTTCACATGCTTCAACTTGCCTCGAGTTCCCCTGAGGCAGGTGAAGTGCCTGCCACCGGCATGGAGAAAAGGTTTCTTGAAAGGGTAGGCAAAACCTTTCAGTCATATCTTCAATCCGTCAGGGATTTTCACCGTTTTTTAGGTGAAGTGGTCCTGGGCCTTGCGGGCCTTTTTACAGGACACACCAGGATCAGGGCCAAGGATTTCTTTTTATATCTGCAAAATGCAGGGGCTGAGGCGCTTCCCATAGTCAGCATGGTGAGTTTCCTTGTAGGGCTGATACTTGCCTTTGTTGCAACAGTCCAGCTCAAGCTGTTCGGCGCACAGATTTACGTGGCAGATCTCGTGGGTATCGCAATGGCAAGGGACATGGGAGCCATGATGTGCGGAATAATAATGGCTGGCAGGACTGGCGCCACCTACGCAGCCCAGCTTGGAACCATGCAGGTAAACGAGGAAATCGACGCCTTCAAGACATTTGGAATCAATCCTGTCAACTTCCTGGTGGTGCCCAGAATTCTGGCCCTGGGCTTCATGATGCCGTTTCTGTGTATTTATGCAGATCTTCTTGGCATTGCAGGGGGGGCAGTGGTAGGTGCAGGTTTCAGTGATATAACCCTCCAGCAGTATATAAATGAGACACAGGTAGCAGTATCTCTTAGCCAGTTCTTTATCGGCATAGTAAAATGTTTTATTTACGGCTTGATAGTAGCCCTGGTTGGATGTCAGAAGGGCCTTTCAAGTGGCAGAAGCGCTGCTGCAGTGGGAAGGGTTACTACTTCTGCTGTGGTTACTTCTATTGTATGGATAATCATTACTTGCGCCGTTATAACCATAATATGCTACATTCTTGACATCTGAAAATGTGCCCTGACAGGAACATAGCAGATAAAAGGCAGCCCCACATAAGGGTGGTTGATCTTACCATGGCATACGGGGATTTTGTAATTCAGCGAAATCTCAATTTTACCATTTACCGAGGCGATATTTTCATAGTCATGGGGGTAAGCGGCTGCGGCAAGAGTACCCTTCTGAAACACCTGACAGGCCTGATGAGACCTGCCTCTGGCAGAATCCTTTTCGGAGACGTGGATTTCTGGGCCGTGCCTGAATACCGCAGATGGGAGCTCATGGAAAGATGCGGGGTCTCCTATCAAGACGGAGCCCTCTGGTCATCAATGACCCTTTCTGAAAACATCAGTCTGCCCTTGGAGCAGTACACATCCCTAAGTCCCGGCCACATCAGGCGCCTTGCCTCCCTGAAACTGAGCCTGGTCGGGCTTAAGGGTTTTGATGATTTTTTTCCTGCCCAGATCAGTGGAGGAATGAGAAAAAGGGCAGGGCTTGCCAGGGCAATGGCACTTGATCCTGAAGTGCTGTTTTTCGACGAGCCCTCGGCAGGCCTGGACCCTGTGAGCTCCAAGCGGCTGGATGACCTGATCCTGGAAATAAGAGACAGCCTGGGTGCTACCATTGTGGTCATAACCCACGAGCTTGCCAGCATATTTTCTATTGGCAGTAACGGTGTTTTCCTGGATAATAAAACAAAGACCATGCTGGCTGCGGGCCATCCAAGGGACATACTCAGGACCTCCAAGAACCAGCGTGTTATAGATTTTCTTACCAGAGGAACAGGAAAGAGGGAACTGCCCTGTGTATAAAAAACCGAGTCCAACCCTTATAGGCGCCTTTGTCACCGGAGCAGTGCTTTTGCTCATCGGCGGGCTTGTTTTTTTTGGTTCCGGGCTCCTTTTTTCCGAAAAACAGATATTTGTTCTTTTCTTCAACGGTTCCCTGAAGGGGCTTGACGTGGGTTCCCCTGTGACCTTCAGAGGCGTTCCCATTGGTCAGGTAAAAAAGATAAAGATCCTTGTGGATCCTGAAACCGGCCTGTCCAAGATGCCTGTTTACATAGCCATTAATCCCAAGAGTCTTTTTTCATACTCGGGCACAGGCAGTGTGAGTGAACTCGGTCGCGAGGCAATGGAGGCCATGATAGCCAGAAGGGGCCTGAGGGGTCAGCTTCAGATCCAGAGCCTTGTTAC
>QOAL01000170.1 GCA_003978135.1 Thermodesulfatator sp. | reverse complement strand
GTCCTGAACGTTATCGAATCGTCTTTCGCCCAGGCAAGAAACTAAAGCGAGTGCATTCCGCCCAGGCGAAAAATTAGTCTCTATTGCCCTGTGGTAGGATTGTCCGGTTGTCTAAGGCTTCGGACAGGTACGAAGCATCTCTTTCAGGATTTCATCAAGGGGAAGCCGGTTTTAGCCGGACATTTTTTGCAACTTCGACCCGGTGTGAGCCAGCTATTCAAAATCTTCACAATTTCCCTTGCCTCTTCTCAGTACATCCGGCTCGTCATTTACCAGTGAAATTACGCTGGACGGCTCTGGCAGGATTATTCCACAGTCTGCAATTACAGCAACTTGCTTTCCCAGCTTTTTCGCCATCTCCCTTGGGTCATAGAGGGTTTCATTGCCTATGGAGGCCGTGGTGCTGATTACCGGGTTGCCCAGCATCTTTACGATGCCCAGGCACACGGGATGATCAGGTATCCTGATGCCCACGGTCTTTCTCTTTGTGAGCATCATTTTGGGCACCTGCCTGGATCCTTCCAGTATAAAGGTATAGGGTCCGGGAAGATACCTTTTGAGAACCCGGTAGGCAAAGTCGGTCACCCTGGCGTATTTGCTGATGTCGCTCAAATCAGAGCAGACGAAACTGAACGGGCGGTTTTTGGGTATGCCCTTTATCTGGTAAATACGTTCCAGGGCCTTTTTGTTAAAGATATCTGCTCCCATTCCATAACAGGTATCCGTGGGATAAATGACCACCTCCCCGTCTCTCAGGGCCTGTGCAATACGGGCCATTTTTCTGGGATTTGGTCTTTGCGGATCTATTTCAAGTATCAATGTTATACTCCTCAAGGGGATTGACAACTACCTTGTTTTCAAGTTAACACTTTTGCACCGTTACCGGACAGGTATTTTGTGCCCGTGATTGGACGCTATCTTCATTAATTGAGATTAATCATGGTTCTTTTAATTTCAAGCCTGTCCCTCATCCGTAACATCTTATATAGTCAGGCACTTGTCTGTATCCACAAAAAAATGAGGAGGACCGGAGATGAAACTTGATCCCACCAAAATGAAAGACTGGCAGATAGCAGAGGCAGCTGAAGAGACCATGAAGACGGTCTATGAGCTGGCCGAAGAGCTTGCCCTGGAAAAGGAAGAGCTGCTCCCCTATGGTCACTACGTTGCCAAGATAGACTATGCAAAGGCCCTTGAAAGACTCAAGGACAAGCCAGACGGTAAGTACATCGACGTAACAGCCATCACGCCTACGCCCCTGGGTGAAGGAAAAAGCACTTGCGCCGTAGGCCTTATGGAAGGCCTTGGAAAGAGGGGCAAGAATGTGATAGGCGCCCTTCGCCAGCCTTCCGGCGGCCCTACCTTTAACATCAAGGGAAGTGCTGCAGGGGGTGGTCTTGCCCAGGTAATTCCCCTGTCCAAGTTTTCCCTGGGCCTTACCGGTGACATCAATGCCATCATGAATGCCCACAACCTGGGGATGGTAGCTCTTACTGCCAGGATGCAGCATGAATCCAATTACACGGACGAGCAGCTTGCTCTCAGAAATCTCAAGAGGCTGAATGTCCATCCAAAGAGCGTTGAGTTCAAGTGGATAATTGATTTCTGTGCCCAGTCTCTAAGAAATATCACCATAGGACTTGGCGGACGCATGGACGGCATGACCATGCAAAGCGGTTTCAATATCGCAGTCAGTTCTGAAATCATGGCCATTCTTGCCATAGCAAATGACCTCAAGGACTTGAGAGAGAGGATCGGAAAGATAGTCGTTGCCTACGACCGTACTGGAAAGCCTATAACCACTGAAGACCTGGAAGTCGCAGGTGCCATGACAGCCTGGATGGTAGAGGCGGTCAATCCGAATCTCATGCAGACCATTGAAGGACAGCCCTGCCTGATCCATGCTGGTCCATTTGCAAATATCGCCATTGGACAGTCTTCTGTTATTGCAGACAAGATCGGACTGAAGCTTGGAGACTACCTTGTAACTGAGAGCGGATTTGGTGCTGACATCGGTTTTGAAAAATTCTGGAATCTGAAGTGCCGTTTCAGTGGTCTCAAGCCCAATTGTGCCGTTGTTGTGGCTACTATCAGGGCACTCAAGTGCCATGGTGGGGCACCGATTCCAAGGCCTGGCCGCCCCATGCCGCCTGAGTATAACGAAGAGCATGTTGAATGGGTGGAAAAGGGCACAGCCAATCTTCTGCATCACATCGAGACAGTCAAGAAGGCCGGCATCAACCCGGTTGTCTGCATCAATGCCTTCTACACTGACACCAAGGACGAGATCGAAGCATGTCGCAGGCTCTGCGAACAGGCCGGCGCCCGTGTTGCCGTTTCCGAGCACTGGGAAAAGGGCGGAGACGGAGCCCTGGAATTTGCAGATGCAGTGGTTGAGGCGTGCAACGAGCCGAACGACTTCAGATTTCTCTACGACCTTGACATGCCGCTTCGCCAGAGGATCGAACTCATCACCAAGGAGGTCTATGGTGGAGATGGAGTTACATATTCCCCAGAGGCAGCAGCCAAGGCGGAAGCCATGGAAAAGGATCCAGAGCTTTCAAAGCTTGGCACCTGCATGGTGAAAACACATCTCAGCCTTTCCGATAATCCCAATCTCAAGGGAGTTCCCAAGGGCTGGAAGCTTCATGTGCGCGATATTCTCACCTACAAGGGTGCCGGGTTCGTAGTACCAGTGGCAGGTGCCATCAGCCTGATGCCGGGTACCGGTTCTGATCCTGCATACCGCCGTATTGACGTGGATACCGCTACTGGAAAGGTTAAGGGGCTCTTCTAAACTAGTGTCCATCCATAAATAGCCCTTTTGCCCGATGACTGTGTTGCTCGTCGGCGAAAAATGCTCATGTACGCCCAGTACACTGCGCTTTTTCGCCTCCTTGCGCCTTGTCCTCGAACAAAATTGCCTGTTTCTGGATGGACACAAAAATTAATTGTCTTGTGTTATCAAAAGGAGGCTGGAGACCTTTTTTCTCCAGCCTTTTTTGGTGGGGAAAAATGCCTCGCCCCTGGTGATATAATCCCCGCCGGCGGGGTTTTGGCATTTTTTTTAGTTTTGTAACACGCAATTTTATAAAAATTTTGAATTATATCAATCTGTTAATCTGGAATGTAACTGTCTTCTCACTATCCCGTCCCAGTTGGCTCATTATTTGCTGTTTAAGATAGTCTCGCAAAAAAGCAAGAAAAAATCAGGAGGAGTCATGTCGGCCAAGATCATAAGCGGTACCGAGATAGCAAAGCAGATCAGGGAGGAACTCAAGAAGGAAGTCCAGGGTATGAAGGAAAAGCACGGGGTTACCCCAGGGCTAGTAACCATTCTGGTGGGTGAAAATCCTGCTTCCATTTCCTATGTTACTGCAAAGCAAAAGACTGCCCATGACCTGGGTTTCTATTCTGTTCAGGATAACCAGCCAGAGGATATTTCAGAAGATGATCTCCTGAAACTCATTGAAAAATACAACCAGGATCCAGCCATACACGGAATCCTGGTCCAGCTTCCACTTCCGCGGCACATTGACGAGAGCAAGGTACTTTATGCCATTTCCCCGGATAAGGATGTGGACGGCTTCCATCCAGTAAATGTTGGAAAGATGGTCATAGGTGAGCAGTGTTTCCTGCCATGTACACCCCACGGAATTCTGGAAATGCTCATTCGTTCAGGTACCGAGACCAGCGGGGCAGAGGTGGTGGTTGTTGGCAGGAGCAACATCGTAGGCAAACCCATTGCCAACCTGATGCTGCAAAAGCGAGAAGGCGGAAATGCCACTGTCACGATCTGTCATACAAGAACCCGGGACATGGCATTTCACACAAAGAGGGCGGACATCCTCATTGTTGCTGCAGGAAGGCCCAAGGTCATAACTGCTGACATGGTCAAGGAAGGCGTGGTGGTAATCGACGTGGGTGTAAACAGGATAGGCCAGACGCCTGAAGGCAAGGCCAAGCTCTGCGGGGACGTGGATTTTGATGCCATAAAGGAAAAGGCTGCTGCCATTACCCCAGTTCCAGGAGGCGTAGGCCCAATGACCATTACCATGCTTATGAAGAACACTGTCCAGGCCGCAAAGCAGTTTGCCGGTCTCGCATAAAGGAGATTTTTACATATGGATACCACCAAGAGATTTGAAAAGGGCAATGGGGGATGTCCCAGCATCCAGTGTGAGGCAAACAGGGAAGTCCTCTGCAATTCATGCTCAGAGGGTGTAATCACCGCTGCCCATAGAGTTCAGGACAGAAGCATTGAGCCCTGTCTTTTTGGAAAGGGTGGAACATGCTGCAGGAACTGCAACATGGGACCCTGCCAGATAATCGAAGGCGTTGATTCCATGATGGGTATTTGCGGGGCAGATGCGGCAACGGTAGCTGCAAGAAATTTTGCCAGGATAATTGCAGGCGGTGCTGCAGCACACATGGATCATGGGCGTGGCGTTGCACTGGCATTCCTGGCAACCGCCAAGGGTGAAACCCCCTATGAGATAAAGGATGGAGTGAAGCTCAGGGAAACCGCACTTCGCATAGGTATAGACCCGGCAGAAAAGTCAAAGACAGACCTTGCCATAGAGGTTGGCGAAAAGATGGT
>QOAL01000099.1 GCA_003978135.1 Thermodesulfatator sp. | reverse complement strand
TTCTCTCATGATCCCGGTTTCCTATTCGATAATTTTACTTACAACGCCCGCCCCTACAGTACGGCCGCCTTCCCTGACTGCAAACCTCAACCCCTCTTCCATGGCTATGGGCTGAATCAGTTCCGCCTTTATCTTTACATTGTCTCCGGGCATTACCATCTCAACACCTTCGGGAAGCTCCACTATCCCTGTGACATCCGTGGTGCGGAAATAGAACTGGGGCCTGTATCCTGCAAAAAAGGGCGTGTGACGTCCGCCTTCTTCCTTGCTCAGTACGTACACCTCAGCCTCAAACTTGGTATGGGGCGTTATGCTGCCTGGCTTGGCAACAACCTGACCGCGCTCTACCTCGTCCCTCTTGATACCACGGAGAAGAACACCGATGTTGTCGCCTGCGCGACCTTCATCAAGGAGCTTCCTGAACATCTCTAAGCCTGTACAAACTGTCTTCTGGGTCTCGCGGATTCCCACGATCTCCACTTCCTCGCCTACCTTGAGGATCCCGCGCTCTACGCGGCCTGTTACCACTGTCCCGCGGCCGCTGATACTGAATACATCCTCTATGGGCATGAGAAAGGGCTTGTCAATGTCGCGCTTGGGCTCGGGTATGTACGAATCCAGGGCATCCATGAGCTCCCAGATACACTTGGTCTTCTCCTCGTCCTCAGGATTGTTCAGTGCCTCCAGGGCGCTGCCCTTGATAATCGGGATATCATCCCCGGGAAATTCGTACTTGGAAAGAAGCTCCCTGAGCTCCAGCTCCACCAGCTCTATGAGCTCCTCGTCATCCACCATGTCGCACTTGTTGAGGAATACCACTATTGAAGGCACTCCAACCTGCCTTGCAAGCAGGATGTGCTCCCTGGTCTGGGGCATGGGGCCGTCATCTGCTCCAACCACCAATATGGCGCCGTCCATCTGAGCAGCACCTGTAATCATGTTCTTGATGTAGTCAGCGTGACCAGGACAGTCCACGTGGGCATAATGACGCTTTTCCGTCTCGTACTCAACGTGTGCTGTTGCTATGGTAATGCCTCTTTCGCGCTCCTCTGGAGCCTTATCTATCTCGTCAAAGGGTGTAAAATCAGCCCAGCCCTTTAAGGCCAGCACCCTTGTTATGGCTGCTGTCAATGTAGTCTTTCCATGGTCTATGTGACCTATGGTGCCTACGTTTACATGCGGCTTCGTACGCTCAAATTTCTCCTTGCTCATGACATCCTCCGAAAATCTAGTGACACACTAAGCTATTAATTCCTACCACCGGTAATGGGCAAAGGCCTTGTTCGCCTCGGCCATTCTGTGGGTATCTTCTCTCTTTTTGTATGCGCCGCCCCTCTTGTTAAATGCATCCAGGAGCTCACCCGCCAGTCTCTCGGACATGGTCTTTTCTCCCCGGGACTTTGCATAGCCGACTATCCATCTTATGGCCAGGGCTCGCCTTCTCTCCGGTCTGACCTCAACAGGCACCTGATAGGTGGCTCCACCCACGCGCCTGGAACGAACCTCAACTATGGGTTTCACGTTCTCCATGGCCTGCTCAAATACCTTGACAGGGTCTTCCTTGGCCCTTTTCTCTACTATTTCCATGGCATCATAAAAGATACGCCTGGCAAGGCTTTTTTTCCCCTTGGCCATGAGACCGTTTATGAACTTGGAAACCAGCACGTTCTTATATTTTGGGTCAGGCTGTATCTGTCTCTTTGGAACTTCTCTTCTGCGTGGCATAATTCCTACCTGTCAAACCCTTACTATTTCGGCCTCTTGGTGCCATACTTGGACCTGGCCTTGCGGCGGTCCTGAACACCAAGGGCATCCAGAGTACCTCTGATAACATGATAACGCACACCAGGAAGGTCCTTAACACGGCCACCCCTGATAAGCACCACAGAGTGTTCCTGAAGATTATGACCAATACCTGGTATATATGATGTAACCTCTATGCCGTTAGTCAGCCGTACACGCGCCACCTTTCGAAGTGCTGAATTAGGCTTCTTGGGCGTGGTGGTATAGACACGGGTACATACCCCGCGCCTTTGCGGACATGATTCAAGCGCAGGAGCCTTGGTCTTTTTCTTGATCTGCTTCCTGCCCTTACGGACTAACTGGTTAATAGTAGGCATACCTTTTCAACTCCTGATTTTTTAAAAAATTGCCTCAAAAAAAACGCAAAAATAGCCTTTGCCACCTCATCCTACGTTTTTAAGGGATGAAAGTGGGGCCCAACGTGAAGGTTCGCTTTTATTAATTGTTTAGTTTTATATTGTCAAGACCTAAAAACATTTTTATATGGATCAAGGCTGCGGGGTGATGCCTTTGCCACAGTGCAAGCACGACCTAATGCCAGAGTGAAAATTGGAGCCAAAAGACATGGGAAAACAGACCCTTAATCCATCAGGACATTTTCTTGGAATAGACATAGGCAATACGCATACTGTGATTGGATATTTCGCAGATAACAGCCTTAAAACAACCTGGAGAATACACACAGATCCTGGTGCAACCGGAGATGAATTATTCTCCATTCTCTGCCCGCTTATGGCCAGGCATGAATCCACTATTGATGATATGGATGCAATAATGGCTTCCAGCGTGGTCCCGCCTGCCACAGAGGCCTGGTCTGAACTGGCCAGAAGCTGCAAGGGGCCTGTTTTTGTCAACACCCATGACCTGGCGCTGAAACTCGTGAAAATCAGATATCCCAGGCCGCACGAAGTTGGAACTGACAGATTGCTAAATTCCCTGGCTGCATTCAGAAAATTCAAGATGGCCTGTATTGTAGTGGATTACGGGACGGCTACAACCTTTGACTGTATTTCGCCCTCTGGTGAATACCTGGGCGGGACCATTGCTCCGGGAATTCTCCTTGCTGCGAAAAGCCTCTTTACCGGCACTTCCAAACTTCCCATGGTCAAATTCCCCAGGGAGAGAATAGGCCCACTGGGAAAAACTACGGAAAGCGCCATCCAGGCCGGCCTCCTGTACGGATTTTCAGGACTGACAGACAACATAATAGAAAACCTTGTAAAAAATTTTGAAGCCAGGCCACTGGTTATATCCACCGGAGGATTGAGCAGTGTCTTATATCCATACTGCAGCACCATAGACAGGCTTGAACCGAACCTGACCATGGAGGCAATCGGCCACTGTTACAATTATTTTGTCAGGGAAGGAGGAAAAACCTGACAGGTCAATCCGAGGATGCGCTCCCGCTGTCAGCGGGCACCTTTTTCTCAGACGACAACTTCGTGGCCCTTGATTTTTCCAAGACAATTATCACCACAGCAGTACATATTATAACAATAAGAACCACCCAGACGTATTGTTCAATATAGGCGCCCAGCAAGGCTGTCAAAAACATCATTACACCAAGTGCCCCGAAACCCCAGCTTACCCTGTAACCATCCAGGAACGTGGAAAGACCCAGGGTCAGAAGCAGCACCAGGCCTGTATTTTCATAATTTAGTCGCCCGGCTACCAGAAGAAAGAAAATACCGGCAACTGCAACAAAGGTTGCAGCCCAGTGAACCATCTGGGTTATGAGGAGCTTCCCCGGGGGCAGCCCTTCCCTTTTCTGCCTGGCCCAGCCCATGACCATCCCTGTAATGGCAAGAATAAATGTCATGGCTCCCCAATATCTATAACTGTCAAGGGGCCTGAAATCAGTAATCCCTATACCGATTACGGACAGCAGAAAGGCAACCAGAAGTACGGCGCTTTCCATGCCCAGCCTGTACCCTTTTTTCCTGGAATTTTTGGTCTCTTCTGAGTTAACAGAATTCATGAGCTGGTTCCCCCAGAAATCTTTTCTTCCTCTGACTTGATCTTTAAACCGAACATGAAAAGGGAAAGCCCGTCGAAAAGCAAACTTATACTGATATAAAGGCCAAGAAACGTGGGAGAGGTAGCTGGCCAGCCGATCAGCATCAAGACTGCAAGGAAAAGTGAAAGAACGCCATTCAGCAGGAACCAGCCCCAGCCGCTGCCGGGATATCTCATGTAGGCAAGGCCGAATCCTGCATAAGCATCCATGAAAAGATACAGGGTCACCAGAAGGGTTACAGCTGCTATCCCGGCCCTGGGATTCATAAGCATCATTGCCCCCACGGTGACCAGGAGAATAGGCTTGAACCAGCCCACAAATGACCTGGTATGGTATTGATAACTGTAATAGCCAAATAATATACCACCAAGGATCATCAGAACGCCAAGAAAGACAGTCATGGTCACAGCCATTATGTGCGGTGCAATCACTCCAATGAAACCTATAGCTGCAATGATCCCCCCTACTATGAGTATGGATCTTTCAAATGCCTTTATGAAATCTACTTCCTGATGTTTAGCCGTCATATCATAACTCCTTCCAGAAACATGGTGATGCTTTCAACTGGTGACCATCCGGAACGGAAATTTTTGTTCAAAATGATTCGCGCCGCAGCATGACCCGGGTCATGTTGATAATGTTCAGCCGCTTTCCTTTTTGAGCACAATTCGGCCACTGCCCAAAAAGACTGTTTCCGCCATGGTCTGCCACCAATAATTCATTACCTGTTTTCTTCCCTCAGCTCCTTTAACCACTTCCTGATCTGTTCCTCTGCATTCTCAAGGACACCTTCCAGAT
>QOAL01000075.1 GCA_003978135.1 Thermodesulfatator sp. | reverse complement strand
TTCCTGAGTTCTGATTCAATTGCGCTGGAAAGCTCGAGCTCTGTGATTCCCTCTTTCAAAATCCCGGGAACTATTTCAAGTGCCTCTTTTACCTGCAGGCAAGCTTCCTGGATGCGCTGGATTTCCCAGGGACTTTTTATCCTTCTCTGAAACCGGATAATAGGTGATATGTCCTTTACCTGGGCCTTGGGCCATATATCTTCATGGTACAGGCGGTAAAGCGTTGCGGGAAGTACATCCATTTCAAGTCCGAGGACAGACACATCTAAATGGCCCAGATCTCTTAAGATTGAGGGGAGAAGCCTCAGACTTCGGATGGCAACTTGAGTTTTTATGGGGGATTCCTGTCTGGCACGTTCGGGCACGCGCCAAACCAAATAGGCAGGTTCGCCCTGGGCAGGAACTATCAGGTGGGCATCCTGAACAGTCCCTGTTAAATAAAAAAGATCCGCGTTTTGTCTGATTACTGCAAGGTCAATACTGTTTTCTAGAAGAAGGTGCTGGAAGGATTGAATTCTCCTGCTGATTTCCTTTGCAGGCACACTGTGCATGGTCTTAGCTTGAACGGACTCTTTGTGCGACCTTGAGAACCGTCCTTGCATAAGGGGTGGAGTGGTTATAGTGCTTGATTACCTTTATCTGTCTTTTGTGAGGCAGGTTATCCTTCCATCCGTAAAATTTGAGATAATTTGCCATGCTGGCCAGGGCATCGGCTGGAGAAAAGAGGTCTACCTTGCCATCCTTGTCATAATCCACGCCAAATTTCAAGGCATTTGAAGGCATGAACTGGCAGAGCCCGATTGCCCCGAATATGGAACCCTTTATTGACAGGATATCAAGGTTGTTAAGAGAGGCGTATATTATAAGACTTTTTAGTTCGGAATATGCCCAGCGTGATTTTTTTTTCATACGTTTGGCTATCTTGTTCTGCTCTGTTCGGGAAAGATGCTTGTATTCCGGTGGCAGGTAGGGCTTAATTCGTTCAAAGTCATCTGCAACTGCCATACTGGCGAGGGTGTTAAAGGCAAGACTTGACCCGACGTATCTTCCAAGATCGGTTTCTACCAGAAGAATGGCGACTTTGACCTCCTTTGGAATGCCGTATTCCTTTTCTATGGAGTCCAGAAGATGTCCATTGGCCTGAAGATAATTTTTCGCCCTGTTTATCCTGTTGTCTTCCAGGAAAATGTCATAATGGAGTTTTTTCTCATTATGGGAAATTTTTCTTGGCATGATTCTATGGTCAAACCTGACCCTGCTGTCTGAAAAGAAACGGTTGATCTCAGTCTGATCAAAGCCATCGGCAACAAGACGGGAAACAAGGTCATGAAAGACCGGGGAGGGCTTACCTGGCTGCTTGCCACCTGCCTGGACTATTGCAGAACTTGTCATAAAAACTAAACAGACTGCGGAAAAAACGAGGGAGGAAATAGCGTTACGCTTTCTTTTCATATTCTTAGCCTATCCACCAATCTGGTTTGCTGTAGATTTTTTCTGTCTCCACAGAAATGGTCTTTTGTAGCTCAGGGTCCTGAAGCAGGGGATGGAATCTTTTCACCACGGAGAGATATGGCGTCAGTTCCTTGCCTGAAAGATCTTGTCCTGCCATAAGTTTCATTCTGAGAGGATTTATGAATCTTCCATTTTTAGTGACACGGTAGTCTAGATGGGGGCCGGTGGCATAACCGCTTCTCCCCACAAAACCGATTATCTGCTTCTTATGAACCTTCACTCCTTTCCTCATACCCCTGGCAAAACGGTGAAGATGTCCATAATAGGTCTTGAATCCATTTCTGTGTTCCAGGATAATTATTCTTCCGTATCCCCGCTGCCATCCAGTAAATTTGACTACTCCGTCTGCTGCCGCCATGATGGGTGTACCTATAGGTGCAGCAAGATCCACGCCGTAATGGGGTCTGTATACCTTCAAAATAGGATGCAACCTCCTGGAGGTGAATCTGGAGGTGATGCGGTAGACCTTCAAGGGAGATTTGAGAAACATGGAGCCCAGTGCCCGACCATCTGGCGTATAATAACCACCTGAGGCAAGCTTGTCATAGTAAAAGGCCTCCAGGCATCGACCTGTGCGGGAACAGTAGCGGGCTGCCAGTATCCTTCCGTAACCGACCGTAACGTCATCCTTGGAATATTTTTCATAAATCAGGCTGAATGTATCACCTAATTTTGCCTCGGTGTTGAAGTCGATTACAGAGGCAAAAATATCAGAAAACTTTCTTGCAAGTTTAGGGTCAAGGCCAAAATCGGTAAAAGACCCTATGAGGTCTCCTGATATCACTCCGGCAGACTTGATGGTTTCCTTTTCAAGGATACGTGGTCTTTTGGCAAGAACAAATGACTCTGGTTTGAGATAGTCGGCCCGTACTTCGTACACGTCAAAGGCTCCCTTGTGCCAGATCAGCGCCCTAAAGTGGTCAGAAGAATCCAGATATATCTCGAACTGCTCACCCGTCCTGCATCGCCTGACGTTAAATGCCTTTTTTAGTTCCTTAACAATTTTATTTCTGGTGGTTCTGTCAATATTGTGACGTTTAAGTGCTGCTACTGGCGATTCCCCTTTTTTTAGACGTCCTTTTATGCTTTTGAGCCCGGCATAAAAGTCTATTTTTGCTTCTGGTTTTTCAAGGCCCAGAGGCTCGGCAGGCGGCTCAAGGAGCACATCAGGGTCCATGCTCAAGAGCTCAAGGCTGTCAGGCAAATAGGGTTCCTCAAATACAAAGAGGTCCTTTGCTGGATCACAGGCCTTTTCTTCCATAATTTTCTGTAAAACAGGATATATGTCAGTGTCAGCCTGCCCTAAAAAGGCAGGGACCTGGGAAAACAGATATATGAGACTCATTATCCCTGCTAACTGGAATACATGGTCTATGACCTTGTAAGATAGATTTTTGTCGCCAGCCAACGACTTTGCCTCCCTTCTGACAATCGCAGAGCAACACTTAGGTTGATGCACGGTTATGGTGAAAACAGGCTACTTACCTGCAATTACCGAGCCCTCCTGTATGGTGGCAGTATTATCCATGGTTGAAAAAAGCATGCTGCCAGTAAACTGAATGTCAGCAGCCCAAAGATGTTTTCATGATTTAAGCGCCTTCAGCCACACTTTTCGCCTTCTGGGACCGTCAAATTCACAGAAGAAAATTCGCTGCCAGGTTCCAAGGCACAAGCGTTGGTCCTCCACAATTACCGAAACACTTGGACCAACAAGGGTTGTCTTGATGTGGGCAGGGGAATTGCCCTCCATGTGCTTGTAATCAAAATTCCAGGGGATTATGTCATTTAGGACATTGATTATGTCCTTCCTGACTGCAGGATCGGCCCCCTCATTTATTGTTATGGCACCGGTAGTATGGGGACAGTATATGAAGACAATACCCGACTGGAGTTTTACGGAATCAAGTATTCTCTGTACATCTGAGGTGATATCAATAAGCTCAGTTCGGTTGGTGGTGACAACTTCGATTACTTCCATTTTTTTCATTTGAGAGGTCTAGGCGTTGATATTAGAGGCTGTGTATGCCGATAAAGAAAATGTTATGCCGTGTATGCTGTCTTCAAATATTTAAATGCAAAATAACTTTTCAGCAACAAAAAGAACAATAACCAAATATAACTTATGAGGGCAAAACAGCAAAGGGAAAAAAGCCTTGAAAGCCATCTCGTTTTCAAGATTGTTGAAAACATTGTTCAAAAGCTGTTTAAAACTATAAAAATATTTTGAAATAACTTGAATTATCTGGAAAAAAAAGTTAATAAAAATATCAACTAATCAAAATTAGACCACAAATTAATGGCCAAGACCTGCCTGAAAACCTCCATAGGAAAAGCACTTCCATCTCTGCCTGTGGTGGTTTTTCGTCTTATAAAGGCCACTGATCAAGACTCCCAATCCCTGAAGAATCTCGCAGATCTTGCCAGCAAAGACCCGGTGCTCTCTGCTCAAATACTCAGACTTGCCAACTCTCCTCTTATGAATGTTGGAAAGCCTGTCAAATCCATGGCTCAGGCAGCACTAAATCTTGGCGTTCCAACCATTCGAAATCTCGCTGTTACCGTGGCGGTCTGCCAGTCCTTTTCCAGTCTCAAGGTACCCGGCAATTTTTCCATAACAGATTTTTGGAATCATAGCCTTTCGTGTGCCGTAATAGCGAAGCTTCTTGCCGAGGGCATGGAGGGTGTGGCTCCAGAGGAGGCCTTTCTTGCAGGGTTGCTTCATGATCTTGGCCAGCTCGTAATGGTGATTAAAAGACCGTCACTATTTGACAAGATAGTTCAAAATCCCCGCACCGGGCAGACTATCCTGGATTCGGAATTAAAGGCATGGGGAACAGATCATGTCTCAGAGGGATGCAGGCTCCTTGAAAGCTGGCACATTCATCAGGCTGTTACCGATGCGGTTAGATACCATCACCGAGATGTTTCCGAACTGGCTTCTTCCACCAATATGGTAAAACTGGTTCATGCTGCAGATCTGTTTAGTCACTTTATGAGTGGCAGAAGCAGTTTGGGCCTTGACAAACTAAAGGAGATGGCCCAACGCCTGGGAGTAATCTCTATCTCTAAGGACGTAGATGAGATTTTTCTTAAAGCAAAGGCCGAGATGAATTCGGCTGCCAGAGAATTAGGGCTCAGGATTGAACGTGGTGAAAAAAGCTCGCTCCCCAAGATAGGTGCGAGATACAGAACTGGTCAGGATATGCTGGCGGAAATGGCCCTTGACCTGTCTACATTGACAGGGACA
>QOAL01000049.1 GCA_003978135.1 Thermodesulfatator sp. | reverse complement strand
CGGGAGGCTGTGTGCGGAATACCAGCCTCCTCTTCGGTAAAGGACCTTCCTACCAGGCCGGATCTGGCAGTTTTAAACGGGCCACCAGAAGCGTTGCCACGGATCTTGCGGCAATGTGCAAAGGCAAGAATCCCTTCTGCTGTGATCTTTTCCAGGGATTTCAGACACAGGACCGCAAAGCCGGATAAGCTTTTGACAGAGTTAAGTCAAATATGTTCCCGTCATGCCATACGTTGTATCGGTCCCAACTCCCTGGGCTTTATTAGGCCTGGGCATGGCATCAATATAAGCCTGGCACTGGCCAGGCCTCCCAAGGGGAAAATAGCCTTTCTTTCTCAGAGTGCCACCCTTGCCTCTGCCATACTGGATTTTGCCCAGAGTAAAAATGTTGGATTCAGTACCTTTGTGTCCCTTGGCAGCCAAATAGATGTTAATTTTGCAGATCTTATAGATTTTCTGGGAGTCGATCCCGAGACCAGGGGCATCATTATATACCTTGAATCCATAAAAGATGGCCGGAGATTTCTCAGCGCTGCCAGGTCCTTTGCTAGAAGCAAGCCCATAGTGGTGGTTAAGGGCGGAAAATTTGAACAGTCCGCACGGCTTTCCATGAGCAGGATAGGGGCACTTGCCGGGGAGGATACTGTTTATGATGCCGTATTCAAGAGAGCAGGCATGGTGAGGGTGGATGATGTGCTGGAGCTTTTCAATACATCAGAAGCCCTTTCAAAGCAGCCTACTCCCAAGGACAAGAAGATAATTATTGTTACCAATGCCGGAGGACCAGCGGTTCTTGCAGTGGACACTCTGATAAAAAGGGGAGGGGAGCTTACAGAATTATCTGAAGAAACCAAAACGGCCCTGAGGGATATTCTTCCGCCTCACAGTGTAATAGGAAATCCACTGGATGTCTTGTCAGATGCCCCTGCCGAGCGTTTTGCCAAGGCAGTTGAATTGTGCCTTGGAGATGAGGATGCAGACGCGGTTTTGGCAATACTAAGCCACCAGCTTTCATGTGAGCCCAGGCATACAGCCCAGATGCTGGCCCAGCTTTCAGAGCTGTTCCCCTTCAGGACCATACTGGCCTGTTGGATGGGCAGCGGGGACATGGAAGATGCCAGGAAAATCCTGAATGAAAATCGAATTCCCACCTTTGTTACACCGGAGCAGGCCATAAAGAGTTTTATGTACATGTATAATTATGAGAAACACATACGCCTTCTTTCTGAAACCCCTTCCAATATCCTGGTTGATTTCCAGCCCGACAAGGAAAGGGCCATCGCCATACTTAACAAGGTGGTGTCCAAGGGGAGGCTTTTTCTCCTGGAGCGGGAGGCAAAGGAGATATTTGCTGCTTACGGTATCAACACCCCTCCCATAAAGCTTGCCCGTACTGCAGAAGAGGCCCTGAGGATTGCACAGGACTTTGGTTTTCCCGTGGCACTGAAGGTGGAATCTCCTGATGTTCCCCATAAAAACGAGGCGGGAGGAGTTTTTCTGCATGTGGTGGAAAGCGAGGTTCAGGACGTGTTTCTTCAGATCGAAAGAAATCTGAAGAAATTTAATCCGAAAGCCCGTTTCAATGGTGTAACTGTGCAACCAATGATTTACTGGCCTGGCTATGAATTTGCCATTGCAGCAAAGAAGGACCCCACTTTTGGAACGGTAATCGTATTTGGTCTCGGGGGGCAGCTGCTGGAGGCAGAAAAAGATTACGCAGTGGGCATTCCACCACTGAACCAGACCCTGGCCAGGAGGCTTATCGAGGAAACCAGGATTTGCAGGTATCTCCTTACTGAAAGCAGGAGAAAACCAAGGATCGAGCAGCTTGAGGAGGCCCTGGTGAGATTTTCCATTCTGGTTGCGGATTTTCCACAGATAAAGGAGATAGACATCAATCCTTTTTACCTGGGAAAAGAACAGGGCACTTGCCTGGATGGAAGGGTTATTCTTGAGGAAGAGGCACTGGAGGAATTCAGAAGCCACCAGGGGGCTGCATGTCCAGAACACATGGTTATCTGTCCCTATCCCTGCCACTATATCTATTCTACCAAGATGAAGGATGGAACATCCTACCTAATCCGGCCCATCAAGCCCGAGGATGAACCCATCATGGAAGAACTCTTCTACACATTTTCGGAACAGACCGTTAGAAATCGTTTCTTTCAATATAAGAAAGAGATAAGTCATGAAGAATTGGCCAGATATTGCCAGGTGGATTACGACAGGGAGATAGCCCTTGTTGCCTCCATTGAAGAACATGGCAGGGAAAGGCTGATCGGTGTCAGCAGGTTGACCATCATGCCAAGTGGCCATAGTGCTGAATTGGCAGTAGTAGTGGCAGATCCCTGGCAGGGACAGGGCGTAGGCAAAAAACTCATGGAGCATGCCATAAAGATTGCCAAGGAGCGCGGCATCAGGGAGATCTGGATGGATGTGCTGGCTGATAACAAGGCAATGAATGGCCTGTCAAAAAGCATGGGTTTTAAAAAGGCGGAATCAGAGGATCCGGATATTGTCCGCTACGTCTTGAAAATATAAATCTTGCAGTGTTGTAATCAAAGTCAATTTATTGCCAATCCCTCATCCAAGCGTAACTTCTTTTGCACGCCTGAACACAATCATCCTTTTTTCGACACAAGGGACATGACAGGATTTTTTACAACTGACGCAACAGACACAAAGGCAACAAAAACACTTGACATGTGTAATCGGGACGCGTTCGAAAACGGGAAAACGCGTTGATTTCCTGTTGGTTTACTGCTGTTTATCGGCAGGAACTGAACCAGTGGGCAGTTTTTTTTAGTATCTTTGAAAAAGCATGACTGGTTTACATATATTTCTTAAAGTTTAAAAAAATATGTAACAAGTACATATATGAAAAGCCCTTTTTTTGATGAAAGCATTATGGGTGTTGTCTCCGAAATGGAGACGTCAGCATTTTATTTGCTGGATCTGTACTGCCGCGCCAGGGGTTCTATTTCATACAAGAATGGATACGTATACGGACAATGGAAAGAGGTAAATAAATGGAGGTACGAGCCCCAGGCCAAGGGCTTTGACGAGGCAAGCAAGAGGCTTCAGGAGCTGAAAGGGCTTTATCGCCAAGAACGCGATAGGCTTCGCACCCTAAACAAGGTGATTTCAAAAAAAGGCATTATGCCGGTCTACGGCCTTCCTGAGCGCATTTTAAACATCCTTGCCAGAGAAGGGGTAATCAGCGAACATGGAATGCTGACAGGCACCTTTAGTTTCTTCGCATATCAAACTGCACTCGGATTTTGCGTGGAGAAAGCACTAACCAGACCAGCGGATGTCGATCCAGTCAGACCGCCTGAACTGCAAGTCATGGTAAAAACCCTCAACCTTTCGTCTATCCTGGAAAACCTAAACGTGCCATTTGTGCCTGATGGCCCGGAAGGTAAGACCGTGAGCCCCCTACCATGTCCAGCGAAATTTAAGCTCTCCGGTGTCAGAGACCGATAACTATTTAAAAGTAAAAGCCAAAATTTCATACTCTGATTGAGGCCTTGGGGATAAGCAGGAAGGCTCTATCTCTGTAAAAAGAAAAATTTAGCCAAGGAAGGCAGATCATGAAGATTACAAGCTCCTCTATTCAGCTTGGTGCCCAGAGCTCGGCACTTGAGCGTCATGAACGACACGAATCCCTTACCATATGGACAGGCAAGGGTCATAGGGCCCTAAAGAATGGTAACGTCCATGGACAACATAGAGGACAGGCCGAAGGCCAGGCTAGTGTCCATAAACAGGCTGTAGAGGTAAACATTTCCAAAAAAGCTGCAGCCAGCCAGCAGGTTGCCAAGGCAGGTCAGGTGAATTCCATTAAGCCGGATTCAGTGGACCAGCTTAAACTTGATATCTTGAAGGCCCTGATAGAAAGGCTTACAGGCAAAAAGATAGAGATAAAGACTCCAGATGAAATCGCATGTCCAGACCTGGCTCAGGAGGTGCCAGAAGAGGCTCTTGGAAGAGAATCAGATGGATTCGGCATGATCTATGATTATTATGAATCCTACTATGAACGCCAAGAGATGACATTTTCTGCCTCCGGCTCGATATCCACTGCTGATGGCCGGCAGATAGAATTCAGCGTGGATCTCAGTTTGAGCCGAGAATTCTATGCAGAGCAACACGTCCGGCTCAGGGCAGGTGAGGCCTTGAAGGACCCGCTGGCAGTGAATTTTTCAGGCCGTGCCGCAGATCTGACCAGCACCAAATTCGCTTTCGACATCGATGCAGATGGCAGTGCGGAACAGGTCTCATTTCTGCGGCCAGGCTCTGGTTTCCTGGCTCTGGACAGGAACAGTGACGGGAAGATCAATAACGGTGGAGAGCTGTTCGGTGCCATGACAGGAAATGGATTTGACGAACTTGCTGCTTTTGATGAAGATGGAAACAACTTCATTGATGAAAACGATTCCATATTCCATAGACTCAGGATCTGGGAAAAGGGAAGAAACGGAAAGGACCGGCTGCTGGCCTTGGGTCAGGTGGGCATAGGTGCCATTTATCTGGGAAATGTCACCACGCCCTTTGACCTTAAGAATCATGCAAATGATCTTATGGGGAAAATAAGATCCACCGGGCTTTTTATCAGGGAGGACGGCTCTGCCGGGACCTTGCAGCAGCTTGATCTTGTGGCCTGATAAGGGAACCCCTGTTTATCCCGTTTACTTATCTAGTGTCCATCCATAAATGGCCCTTTTGCCCGATGACTGCGTTGCTCGTTGGCAAAAAATGCTCATGTACGC
>QOAL01000081.1 GCA_003978135.1 Thermodesulfatator sp. | reverse complement strand
GGCGCAACTGCTCCGGCACCAATACCTTTTGACCTCAAATATTGAAGAGGCCGATCTGATACTGGTGAACACGTGCTCCATCCGGGAAAAGGCAGAACATAAACTTTACAGTCTCCTTGGCCGGCTTAAACCTCTCAGGAAGAACAAACCTCATTTAAAGATCGGGGTCACAGGCTGCGTTGCCCAGCAACTGGGTGGGAATCTTTTCAAGAAGGCCCCTTTCGTAGATATGGTTATAGGACCGCAATGCATATATAACATCGCAGAAGTGATAGATTCTCTCTCAGAGGCCCAAGGACGCGTTGTTGCCACCACCTTGAGCCCTAATTTTCAGATTCCTGCTGCGCCCAGGGCGCCTCTGCCGGGCAGGAGCACTGTCAGGGCATTTGTCACCATAATGCAAGGCTGCGACAATTTTTGCACTTATTGCATAGTGCCCTTTGTCAGGGGACGGGAGGTTAGCCGACCGGCCCAGGACATTCTCAAGGAAATAGATAATCTTGTCAAACAGGGAGTGAAAGATATCACTCTCCTGGGTCAAAATGTCAACTCATATGGTAAGGGATTGATGAGCAAAACGGATTTCCCCGGGCTTCTCACCATGATAGACAAGAATTTTCCAGATCTGAGACTTAGGTTTACCACCAGCCACCCAAAGGACCTGTCCGACGACCTTATCTCCTGTTTTTCTGACTTGAAAACCCTTTGCGAGCACCTGCACCTTCCTGTACAGGCGGGGTCTGACCAGGTACTCAGGCGCATGAACCGTAAATATACCGTGGAAAGCTATATGGAAAAGGTACAGAAACTCAGAAAGTCCTGCCCGGAAATCTGCCTCACAACCGACATTATTGCAGGCTTTCCTGGAGAAACAGACCAGGATTTTCAGGGCACCATGGAGCTGCTCAGAAAAATCAGATTTGATCAGATATTTGCCTTCAAGTATTCTGAAAGGCCAGGTACAGCAGCTGCAGGCTTTGACGATAAAATTCCAGAGGAAAAAAGGAAGGAAAGACTTGCACAAATACTGGAACTTCAAAATGCCATAGGCCTCGAGCAATATAAAAGGTATGAGAATAGAATTCTTGAATGTCTTGTGGAAAGTAGTTCAAATAGAGGACTCCAAGCCCGAACCAGGGGCAACCATGTTGTCAATCTTACAGGGGATGATCAACTTATAGGTCAGGTTCTGGATATCTTTATAGAAAAGGCCTGCCATCATTCATTAAAGGGCAGGATTGTCAACTGAATAAAGAGGAAACATAAATGAAAGCAGTGAAAATGATTATACACGCCATAACCCTGGATCCTGACTCTAATTCCCCCATCCTTATACTGAAGGAAGAGCATGGAGACAGGACATTACCCATATGGATAGGCCTTCTGGAGGCCACAGCCATTGCCACAGAGATGGAAAAACTGCAATTCGCAAGACCCATGACCCATGATCTTGCCATAAATCTCCTGAAGGCTGCAGGAGTGAACCTGATTCGAATTGATGTTACAGAGCTGAAGGACAACACCTATTATGCAGAAATCACCATTGAGTCAGGAGGAAATATTACCAAGGTTGACTCAAGGCCGAGTGATGCAGTGGCCCTTGCACTCAGGGCCGGTGCAGACATTTACGTAAGCGAAAGTGTACTAAAATCTGCAATGCCTGTTGAAAATGAGCCAACCATCCTTTCCGGCGACAGAAAAGACAAGGACAGGGACAAATGGAGCAAGATATTGGAAGAACTGGATCCCAATGCCTTCAAGTACAAGATGTGAGGAAAAATCATGCTGATGTTTGACCTGCATTGCCACAGCCTGTTCAGTGACGGGGAACTAATCCTGTCAGAACTGGTGAGAAGGCTTGAGGTAAAGGGTTACCAGGCTGTGTGTGTCACAGACCACGCAGATGAATCAAATATGGAATTTATTCTGGACGGCATTAACAGGGCAGTGGATGAAATAAACGCCTGTTCAGAAACAAGGCTTATTCCTGGAATAGAACTTACCCACGTTCATCCCATGCGTGTTGATTCCATGACAAGAAAGGCCAGGGCCCATGGGGCTAAGATCGTGGTGTGCCACGGAGAAACCATAGTGGAACCGGTGATTCCAGGAACAAACCGTGCTGCCGTGGAGGCAGGAGTGGATATACTGGCTCATCCCGGTCTGATTACAAAGGAGGACGTAGCCCTTGCCGCCAGAAACAACGTGCTGCTGGAAATTTCGGGCAGGAAAGGCCACTGTTTGACAAATGGCCATGTAGCTGCCCTGGCAGAGTCCTTGGGAGCAAAACTGGTAATAAACTCTGACGGGCACTCACCAGGAGATTTTATGGACCCTGATCATGCCAGAAATGTAGGCAGGGGTGCAGGTCTGTCTGCGAAAAAGGTGGAAGAAATCTACGAAGTCAACTGGAAATGGCTAAAGGAGTTATTGTAGATTTATTTGCTCAGAAGGAGGCTGCCAGGCCAAGGCCTGGTGCTGTAACAGGATAACCCCACTTAGTAACACGATCGCAATATCCAGATTCACTTCCTGAAAACCGCCAGGCAGACGGGCATTCGGCCAAAAATTTCATGAGATTGCAATGAAGCTCATGGCCGCTCTTGACTGCCTTCACTCTGGCCTTTAGTGGAGCACCCAGCAAATAAAGGTCCCCGATGAGATCCAGGACCTTGTGTCGAACAAATTCATCGCGGAAACGCAGACCTTCGCTGTTCAGTACGCACTCGGCTCCTATGACCACTGCGTTGTCAAGGGAGGCTCCAAGAGCCAAGCCGTTTTTGTGCAGCATGTCAACTTCCTTTAAAAACCCAAAGGTTCTGGCACTTGCAATGGACTTCTCAAAGGTCTGCCTGTTGATCTTTTTTCTGAATCTCTGGGCCTTGATGGCAGGATGATCAAAATCGATGGTGAAATCTACAAAAAAATCCTTGGCTGGCGAAAGTGTGACTTTTTTGTCACCATTGGTAAAGGAGACTTCCTCCAGGATTTCAATATAGCGTCTGGCCCTGTCCTGTACCTTAAGGCCTGCCTTCCTGAAGAGCACTACATATGCGCCAGCACTGCCATCAAGAGCTGGCACTTCAGGGCCATCGATTTCAACCCTTGCATTGTCAATTCCCATACCGGAAAAGGCGGCCATGATATGTTCGATGGTGGATACGCGACATTGCCCCTTTCCAATAGTGGTAGCGAAGTGACAGTCAACAACATTGTCTATCCTTGCAGGTATCTCCTGGCCCGCCTGATCCGTCCTCACGAAGACGATACCCGTTCCCTCCCTGGCGGGCTTAATGGTCATAGAAACCTCCTGCCCGCAATGCAGACCTATGCCGGCAACTGTCACTTCCTTTTTTAATGTCTTTTGACAATGACTCATAATTAAAAGGGCCCCTATCCCTTCACGCAAACCTTGTTATTTTGATATTTCTTTTATAGGATGCACGAACTGTGCCAGTGGATTTTACTGTTAAAAATCTTGGTATTTCAATAGGTTATTGCAAGATAACATGGAAGGGGATACAAGAAATATCGTGATGAGACCAAAATGTCCCTCTCCGGAACACATGCCTGTGTGTCTAAAATGTCCCTGTCAGTCCTGAAACCCAAGTCTTCTGAGGGCCTTTTCATTTCTGGACCAGTCTTTTAGAACCTTAACCCACAGGTCCAGGAAAACCCTTTTATCGAAAATCTTCTCCAGTTCCATCCTGGCCAGGGTACCAACCTTCTTGATAAACTTGCCATGTTTGCCAATTACAATTCCCTTCTGAGAGGGCCGCTCCACATAAATGATGGCCCTTATCAACATCTTATCTCCATCTACACGCACATCCTCAACCTTGACTGCGGTGGAATAGGGTACCTCCTGTTCAGCCATAAGAAAAATCTTCTCTCTGACAAGTTCCTCTATTATTTTTTCCACTGACTGGTCCGTGGTAGTCATGGAATCGTAGAACTGGGGACCCTCTTCCAGGTGTTTAAGTATCTCATCCAGAAGTTCATCAATCCCGTCTGAATATTTCGCAGACACTGGTATAACCGCCTGGAACGGATACATCCCGCTCATCTCGCTGATTACCGGCAGCAGGTTCTCCTTGGCCACCTTGTCTATCTTATTGAGTACCAGTATAACCGGCTTCTTAAGCTTAGTGATGAGTTCCAGCACTGCTGCCTCTTCCTTGCGATTTCTGTTGGTGATATCCACCAGGAATAGCAATATGTCCACATCCTTCACTGCACGTTCGGCAGCCCTGACTAGTTTTTTATTCAGTAACCTTCTGGAATAGTGAATACCCGGGGTATCGACAAACACAATCTGAAAATTCTGCCCTGTCAGAATGCCCCGAATCTCAGTCCTGGTAGTCTGGGGCTTGGGTGTAGTGATGGCAACCTTTTCCCCAAGAATTGAGTTTAGAAGGGTTGATTTGCCCACATTCGGAGCACCGATAATACCAACGAAGCCTGATCTGAAACCCTCTTTTATCCCAGCCTGATCGCTATCTGCTTCCATGTTGAGAATCCATTCCTTCCAGGTTTTTAATAGCTGCCCTGGCAGCCTGCTGCTCTGCTTCCTTTTTGGTGTTGCCGGAGCCGCGGGATATCTCCTGTTCGTCAAAGAATAATGCCACAGTAAAAGAACGACTGTGGTCAGGACCGGAAGCCTTGATCAACTTGTAGGTCGGCACTATGTGAAGCCGTTTTTGGGTCAGTTCCTGAAGCCTGCTCTTATGATCAATTAGAAGACCCTTGTCCGGTGCCGCCTTAATAAGAGGGGCAAACTGTCCATTCAAAAAAGAAGAAGCAGCTTCATATCCACCGTCAAGAAAAATAGCGCCAGTAACTGCCTCAAAGGCGTCTGCCAGAAT
>QOAL01000038.1 GCA_003978135.1 Thermodesulfatator sp. | reverse complement strand
CATTCCCGGTTTGTCCTTTACAGCCTTAACGAGCCATTTCTTTCAAGATTCGTCAAAAGTCGCAGTGCGGCAAAATCGTCATCTCATCGGTAAAATCCTGAAAGAAACTGCTCGTCCCTGTCCGAAGCCATCAATTCTTGAGGATGGATCAGATGTAGAGAGCATATTCCTGCTTTAAATAAGCCAACGGAACAACAGGGGATGCTTCCCTGTTCCTTTAAATGAATAAATGAAGAAATCTATCTCCATGAACTTGCCAGCTCCATGATTTGGATTAAATTAACATAATATTAACAAAGGACAGATTACACTTGTATCAGCCAAAATAAAATTTGGCTCCGAAAGAACAAGGCATCCAGGACATGCCTTGATTTTTTCGATGCTTTTTCAACGATTGTGAGAAAATTCATGTTTTTCACACCCCTTACACTTCTGTTGTTCTTCATCTTTATATTTGCATTTCTTTTCCTGTTTCTCTTTATTCACATAGGCATTATTACCATAGCCTTTGAAAGGATAGGACTTACAGAAGGCCAAACCTTTGCCTTTCTGCTTATTTCGCTCCTCGGCAGCAATATCAATATTCCAATAAAAAAGATTCCCCTGACAGTGCATGAATCCTTCGCCGTGACCGCAAACTTTTTCGGAATGAAATATCCGGTGCCTGTCCGTAATCCCCGGGAGATGATAATAGCCATAAATGTGGGAGGAGCCATCGTACCATTGTTTCTGTCTGCCTATTTAATGGCAAAATGGGGAATCCTGCTGGAACCGCTCTTTGGTATTTTCAGCGTGGCAGTAGTCTGCTATTTCCTGGCAAAACCGGTTCCAGGCCTGGGCATAGCGCTTCCGGTGTTTGTGCCGCCTCTTATGGCAGCCTTTGTCGCGGTATTCATGGGTCATTCAGTGCATGCACCCTCTGTGGCCTATATTTCTGCCACCATGGGAACCCTGCTCGGCGCTGATATTTTGCATCTGAAGGATCTGAAAAAAATTCAGGCACCTGTGGCATCAATAGGAGGGGCTGGAACATTTGACGGCATATTTCTGGCAGGAATCATCGCAGTGCTGCTGGCCTAACGCCTTGCTCCAAAAGCTGACTTCTATGGCGATCCCTGCATTAAAATTGACCGCTACACTCGGCTCTATTTTATGATCCCCTTCTTTAAAAGGGTGTACGAAAGCACAAACATGGCAAGAACAGGGTGACGCCTTAGAAACGGGCTGACCTCCATCTCTATGCCGGTATGTCTTTTTATCTTCCACAGGGCGTAATCCACTCCTCCCTTGAAAGTCAGAGCTGCCTTAAGAAGACGCAGAACCGACAGAATCTTGCCTTGGAGACTCCTGGCCTTCCAGGAAAGACGGCACCGCCTTTGCTCTTTCCGGCTGACGTGTGCCACGTATTCTATGACACTTCCTTCTTTCCGGGCATCTATGTGAAAAGGAAGATGCGGTGTTGCACCCATGGTAAATTTTTCAAGCACAGGCCCTTGGCTCTTCCAGAGCCTGATAAGCCGATCCGTTCTTTCAGGCCTGAGTTCCGCTCTGTAACTTAGGCTCAGCCCGGATAACCAAAGCTGCCTGGCTGTAAAAGATGAAGGGATGCATGGAATCACCTGCTTGTGAAAGGTCATTACAGCGCAGGCCAGGGCTTCTTCCACGGCTTTCTTGATTCGGTTGTCAGAATAAAAAATTATTGCAACAGGCTGACAGAATCTGGCCCAGAAATACGAATGAAACGCCCTGTTTGATGTCCTTGTGCGAAAGTCCCATGTTGACACCACTGCGTATTTGGCCCTTATGGTCAGGCCGGAATCAGTTGGAAGTTCCAGGTAGAAGACATTTGGAGGAAGCAACCAGTTAACAAGGGAAAGCAGTAGATTTTTGTAAACACACAGGTAATCATCCACCAGCACGTAAAGGTCCAGAAGGCTGTCAAATTCCCTGCCGGACTGAAGACATGAACCGTAATAGATAATTGCCCGGACACCGGAGCCGTGACGTCTCCTTATCTCATCCATCAGCATTTTTACATATGGTGACGGTGTATACGAATGGGCATTTTTACGGATCTCATTCAAGAGTTCCTGCGGAACACACATCTTCACTCTCCGAGCTGGCAAAAGTTAAGATAACCGCCGCATTCAATAATTATGGGAGCTTCAGGAGACAAAGGCCGAAGAATCTGTCCATCCAGAGCGACCCCTGTATCCGTAAAGAGTTCCACCCTTTCAACGTTCTGCATATAATAACCGTTTGCAGGGGTAAACGTAGGGCCGGCCGTCCTGCCTGCTAAAAGTCGCAGCAGCACTTTCAACAGATGCCTTGGCCTTTTAGCCACGGCAGTGAAATGAATGGGGCCTTTTGAAGCCGGATCAAACGGCCTGAGGCCGAAAAAAAGCCGTTCAAGGGTGGTTGCTGTAATCAAGACGAAGTCCTGCCTGGCCTTAATCCTTTTATCAAGTTTAACCCTGATGATTTCGCTTTTCGCCTGGGCGTTTCTGTGAAAAAAAGCCATCCAGAGAAACTTTAGGGCTGATATTATTATCCCGGCCTTGCCCCCAAAGCCTTTTTTTCTGAGCCTGGAGCTGAAAAAGTCCACTGCCTGACAGATTCCCGCCCCGCCTGCAAACATGCCGTATTCATCCTTTTGTCCACTAAGAGTCACACGCATCACCGGCCGTTTCACCAGACGGCAGGAAACTTTTTTAATGCCTTGGCAGATCATCTCTCCCAGGAGGTTCAATGCCCTGATCTGGCTGCCCGGGATGCCAACGTCCTTGGCAATGAGGTTTGTCGTTCCACCGGGCAGAACCGCCAAAACCGGCGGCACATGGAAAGGCCTATCCCTGAAAATTACAGTCAACGCAGCCTGGATAGTGCCGTCGCCTCCACTAATGACGATTTGATCCACGTTTTGCCGGGCAAACTCCCATAGTGCTACCCGCACCTCCATGGGAGTAACTACCTGTTTTACAAGTTCAAAATGTCTCCTGGCGATTTTCTCAAGACCTGGAGCCTGTGTCCTGTTTCTTTCAGCCCGCGGATTTATCAGTACACCAACCCTTGAGGGCAAAAAAATGCCATTTTCCTGGCTGACACCCATTTCTTTTTAATCAGGCAGGGCTGTCCCTGGTGAACCAACGGACAGCAAGGCTCTTTTCCGGTGAAGATGGATCTATGTCCTCAAACCAGGATCTGATGTCGCCCTTCTTGGATTTCTGATAAAGGCCCAAGACCAGCCTGAACATGAGAAACACGGTGGTAATGGCCGTCCAGAAGGCCACTGCCCAAAGACCCCAGTCGGGCCGTCCTGCCAGGTAGCAAACAGTGAGAAGGATCATGCAGGGATTACGCCTGGCAGTGATCAGACGAAAAAAAGAATCAACAGGCCTCCAGCAAAAGATACCAAAGCTTCCTACGTACCACTTGAAAAAGCCCTCGCAGAGGCGGCCTGCGATATAGCCCACAAATATGATCCAGCAGAGGCTGGACAGGGATACATTCAGGTGATACTGGTTTGTATGCACAAGGCCTATGCCCCATAACAGGTACCAGAAGGGAGGGTGAATAAGATCTATCAAGTGATCAAAATAGTGGCCGAACCTGCTGGAAGTCACGGTAACCCTGGCCAGTTTTCCATCAACAGTATCCAGAAACGTCATTAGCCATCCGGCAAGCAGGCCCCAGCCAAGATGTCCTTTCGCAAATAAATAGCCAGCAAGCACTACAAGAAGAAAACTCATTATTGTCACATGGTTTGGCCGAAGTCCCAGTCTTACGCATTGCTTTACTGCCCACCGTGCCGGCCTTGGCCAAAGCCATTTTGTTACCAGGTCTGTCACTCCCTTGTATGACCAGTCAAAGAGCATTGGCTCCAGCTCCCTGGCGTTGTCTTCGGTAACCCTGAGGACAAAAGGAGGTTCAAATTTCCTGAGCTGCTGATTAAAGGCCACAGAGATGCTCTCAAGAGTTTGTGCAGCAACCCCTTCCACCGTTCCAGGATCACGGCCGGTTTTAAGGATTTCTACAGCAGTCCGGGCCATGCTGCCAGGCACATACATGGCTACCGGCACCCTGTTATGCCCTTCTTTTACCAGAAGCATGGTTTGCGGGGCTGTTACCAGGAAATTCAGCAGCCTGTCATCAAATAGATAATCTCCCCTTAGGATCAGGACCTGATCCGACGGCTGAATGGCAGAAAGGTCGCTCACACAAACCGCCTTGCCGGAAAGCACCTTGCTGTTTCGCTCTGCGGGGGTCAGCCCCCATATCTTCACAGGGGATTCATTTACAAAATAAAGGTACAAGCTCATTACTCAGTCCACGTTAATTTATATATTGGCAAAGCCACCTTTTGCCCGGTGAGGCCATGGTATTCGAGTGCATTATACTAAGGGGCTGTGCAAAAACAACTTGACGATTTCCCTGTTTGGAAGAGTCAGCTCTGAAGTGGTAGGGAGCATGTTCCTGACCTAGATAAGCGAACGTGACAAACAGGGAATACTCCTTCATTCAACTTATTCTTGGACAGCCCCTAAGGCGCTTGAAGTGCGTGATCCGGGGTTACAAAAAACTAAATGCCAGTCCACACTGTTATTTGCTCACTTGGGATAAAAAACAGCTGGTATCCTCTTTCAGTTGAAAGCCAGGCATCTTAATGTAGATATATTCTTCAGAGATTGTACCAGGCAAACAAAAAACAGCCAGGCATACGGGGCACAATAACTAATGATTTTGACTTCTCCAGGCAAAACATCTTCTGCCGCATCAGACAAGGCAAGGACAGTTGACATGTCCGGGAATGGGCGTTTCCGCATCATGCATATTTCCGATCTGCATCTTACCTGCACCGGGCACACACCATGGAAGATGTTACTAAACAA
>QOAL01000096.1 GCA_003978135.1 Thermodesulfatator sp. | reverse complement strand
ACCAACAGCCGCTGTGCGGTCTACATACACTTTCTGGATACATACCCGGACAATCTTACAAACTTGAGTGCGGCTAAACCTGGCTTCCCCTTGGTGAAATCTTGAAAGACACCTCTCGTCCCAAGAATCCGATGCCATGGGGACAAACAGGGAACACTTCAAATATCTTTTTACCCAGTCAAGAATAAAAGGTGGTCTTTTCCTAACTGCCTGAAATATTCGGCCTATGTATTCTCCCAGGAGTCCAAGGGCAAAAAACTGGCATCCCACAAGGAAAAAAAGCCCTGCAAACAGTGTAAATACACCCTGTACAGCCCAGTCAGGCCCGTAATACAACCTCAATACCACTATTAAGAAGGCAGATGAAAGGCCGAGGACGGCAATAATGCTCCCTACGAAAAAGAGAATCCGCAGGGGCCACATGGAAAAACCTGTCATGAGGTCAAGCTGGAGGCTTAAAAGCTTCAGTAGCGAATATTTTGATTGCCCGGCAGCCCTTTCCTCATGCTCTACTTCTATCTCAACAGGGTTTCTTGCAAAAAAGGTGGCAAGTGCAGGAATAAAGGTCCTGTATTCCGGATTCTCAAGTATGCCCCTGACCACTTCCCTGCTATAGCCCCTTAGCATGCAGCCAAAATCCCTTAGAGAGATGCCGGAAATCCTGGTTATGAGCCTGTTGGTAATACGCGAGGCCATTTTTCTGAAAAGGCTGTCTTGTCTGGCCTTTCTTATTGATCCCACTAGGTCATGCCCTTTTCGGAACTGTTCAACAATCTTTGGTATTTCCTCCGGCGGGTTTTGAAGATCCGCGTCCATTGTGATGATCCATTGTCCCCTGGCCTGGGAAAAACCAGCCATTACCGCTGCGTGCTGACCAAAATTTCTGGCAAGGTTTACCACCACCAATCCCTTTCTTCTTTTAGCCTCCTCAAGAAGAAGTTCCAGGGTTCTGTCGCCTGAGCCGTCGTTTATACAGACTACTTCCCAGGTCTCAGGGAGTCCTTCCAGGACAGGGGAAAGCCTGGAGAAAAGCCTTGAGATATTGGCCTCTTCATTATACATGGGGATTACAATGGAGAGGGAAGGGACGCTGTCTTCGTCGTGACCTTGAGATATAGCAGGGTCCGGGGTTTCCGGTTCGAAGGAATCGGCCTTCTGGCTGGTACTTGAGCTGTTCATGGTGAGCCAAGTGTAATTTTTTCCTGTTTTCTATTCAAGCTTACCACCATTTCTTTTTTACCATCAAGTATTCAAAGGCCTGTTGAAACCTGATGAAATCTTCGTGGTCACCTCCATGATCCGGGTGTAGTTTCTGGGCCATTTTTCTGAAAAAGCGTACGAAGTCTTCTTCACTCATGTTGTTAAACCTGTCCTTGTCAAGCCCCATGACCTTGAGGTGGTGTTCATCAGAATCATTGGCCGAAGGGTGCCAGGCCCTGTTCTGATTTTCCTGAAATGATCTTCCCGGACGTGGTCCCCTGAATACGTAATCGAAATACTGGAACAGGTATTTTTTTAAATACGGATGGAGCCACGCAGTGCCCGTGGGCCTTGCTCCCTGGTCCAGATAGGTGGAATCCCGGTTAAGACTGCACAGTTCGTCCAAAAAAAACTCGTCCATAATGTCCTGATCCTGAACATCGGGAATAAACCTGGAAAGCCTGGGTGAAAATCTTTCAGGAAGCCCGAAAATGGCATAAAGATAGCCCTTCATCTCCCATGGTTTCAGATCCAGTTCCATCATGTCAAATATACTTTCTATCTCGTCCCTGGATTTGTCCAGCAGCCTGTTCAGAAAAGGCAGAGGCCTTGAAAGCAGGCTGTCAGTGTCAATCTGCAGGTATTTCAGGAAGATGAAACGCCTCTTATCAAAGAGATGAATGCCTTCCTGCATCCGGACAAGCTCATCCCTGCTGTAGCGTTTATGCCTTTTATATTCCCTGCCATGCAAGCCGCCAAAGGCATCAATGGTCTGTCTGATATAAGGATCTATAAAGGGCCAGAAGATCTCTTCCAGCTCAGAGTATTCATAATTTACTCCCTGGCTGCCAAGTTTCTCTTCAACCTCAGGCGAAATGTAAAAGGCCCTTTCGTCAACGTATTCAATATATTTTTCAGGATCAGGGCCAAGACAAAACAGGTCCCTGGAACACCAACCACCGTGCTCTGCCTGGTAAGATTGTCTGAGAAAGAAGACCGTTTTGTCCTCTCTTCCTTTGTCCATTCCAATATACATATAATACCCCTTGAGATATGGTCCTGTTTGTTCCTATAATATGCGCTACGTAAATAAGGGGAAAAATTGTAACCCATAACATGGTTAATGCACAATTTTACTGTCAACATGTTGTCTTGTAACTGCTTGAAGGCAGTTGCATGGGTTGTGCAGCTTCCCCAGACAGGCATTATAGTAATCTTCCCGTTGTTTTGAAATCGCTGTCATTCTGATTTTGTAAATACGTATCACAGATCAAGGTGGGAGTACGCAGATGAAAGTAATAGCCTTTAATGGAAGCGCTAGAAAAAATGGCAATACCAGGTTACTTCTTGACACTGTTTTGAAGCAACTTGAAAAAGAAGGTATAAACACCGAACTTGTCTGGCTTGGTTCCGAACCCCTGTCCGGCTGCCAGGCCTGTTACAAGTGCCTGAAGAGCAAAAATGGAAGATGCTCTCAAGATGATGTGTTGAATTTCTACCTGGAAAAAATGCTTGAGTCAGACGGTATTATCCTGGGCTCTCCAACCTATTTTGCCGATGTTTCTGCCAGCATGAAGGCCCTTATAGAAAGGTGCGGCATGGTTTCCAGGGTTAACGGAGATATGCTCAAAAGAAAGATAGGGGCAGGAGTAGTAGCAGTTAGAAGAGCCGGATCATATCACGTGTTCAGCAGCCTAAATGCCTTTTTCCTCATAGGGCAGATGATAGTTGTGGGTTCATCCTACTGGAATCTTGGTATAGGAAAGGATCCTGGAGACGTATCAGGGGACAGCGAGGGCATGAAAACCATGGAGGACCTGGGGAAAAACATGGCCTGGGTTCTAAAGAAGACAGCATTATAAATGTACGTTTCCATCTTTTGCCCATTACACAGACCATGGTTATCGAAAAACAGGTGACAATACTCAACAGGCTTGGTCTCCACGCAAGGCCTGCTTCCCGGTTTGCCCAGCTTGCCAGCAGCTTCAAATCAGATGTCTGGCTGGTTCGGGATGGAAATGAAGTGGATGGGAAATCCATTCTGGAGGTCCTGACCTTTGCCTGTCCTTCAGGAACGGAGCTGGTTGTCCGTGCCCAGGGACCTGATGCCCGGGAGGCAGTGGAGGCCTTGGCCAGCCTTGTAGCTACCCGTTTCGGAGAGATTGACTGAGGTGGTATTCTCCCTTTCTTTTAATAGCCGGAATTTGTCAGCAGCCCGCTACCCAAGAGGCAAGAATGAAAATACTTAAGGGAACAGCAGCTTCTCCTGGTATATCTATTGCTCCAGTGTTTCTTATTTCCTCGGGAAGTATCAGAAGTCCCAGAAAAAAGATAGGCCATGCCGGGATAGAGGAGGAAAAGAGCAGGTTCAAAGAGGCGGTTAACCAAGTGGAACAACAGCTCCACACCCTCATTGCAGAACTGCCTGATGAGATCAAGGAGCACAGCACCATTCTGCAGTCTCACATTCTCATGCTCAGGGACAGAATGGTGTATGACAGGACCCTCCAGCTAATAGAAGAACTGGGCATAAATGCTGAATGGGCGCTCAAGAAGGCCCTAAGGGATGTAAAGGCCATATTCGCCAGGATAAAGGATGCCTATATCAGGGAAAGACTGGAAGACATAGAATTTGTGGTCAGAAAGGTTGAAACAGTACTGTCAGGCAGTACCGGCTCGGCTGATCTTTCTTCACTGGAAGAGCCTGTGATCGTAGTGGCAAGAGATCTTTCTCCTGCGGACACCCTGCAGATGAGCAGGGAGAAGGTAATCGGCTTTATAACAGAATTCGGTTCCAGGACATCACATACTGCCATCCTGGCTCGTTCACTTGGAATCCCGGCGGTTGTAGGTGTTGAAAATGTAACAATGAACTGTTTCCCCGGGGATCTTGTCATTGCTGACGGAATCAGGGGCAGGGTGATTCTTGAGCCGGAAGCCACGGTACTTCAGGAATATCAGGAACGTCGTCAGCGTTATGTTCGCTACCGCCTGGAGGTGGTTAGAAACAGCAATCTCCCTGCAGAAACCCTGGATGGCTACAGGATAAAAATAAAGGCGAACATGGAGTTGGTGGACGAAATACCCTTGATCATACAGCATGGGGCAGAGGGGGTAGGGCTGCTGCGCACGGAATTCCTCTACCTTGGCCAGAGAGAGCTTCCCACAGAGGATCAGCTTTTTCATGCCTATCGCGAGGTGGCAGAAAAGCTCTCTCCATATCCTGTAACCATCAGGACCCTTGACATTGGTGGTGACAAGTTTGTTTCATCCCTTTCAATTGATGATGAGATAAATCCGGCACTGGGGCTTAGGGCAATCAGGCTGTGTTTGCAGGAACAGGGGCTTTTCAAGGCGCAGCTCCGGGCAATCCTGCGTGCCAGCGCCTTTGGTGAAATACGGCTCCTTTTCCCCCTGGTCTCAGGAAAGACAGAAATAGTCGAAGTCAAAAAGGTGCTGGAACAGGTTAAGAAGGAATTGATACTGGAGGGCATCCCTTTTGACAGGCACCTTAAGACCGGTATCATGATAGAGGTGCCTTCAGCAGTGATGATTGCCGATGTTCTGGCAAGGGAAGTTGATTTTTTCAGCATAGGCACCAATGATCTGATTCAGTATTCCCTTGCAATAGACAGGGTAAATGACGCGGTGTCCCATCTTTACGAGCCCCTGCATCCAAGCGTCCTCAGGATGATAAAAATGGTT
>QOAL01000088.1 GCA_003978135.1 Thermodesulfatator sp. | reverse complement strand
GAAGCCCTCGCTTTCCTTGAGGCCCTTGACCTTTTCCACAATGATGGAGCCTTCGTGGCCAGCATTGTAGGCTATCTGGCGAAGCGGCTCCTCCATGGCAACACGAATGATGTTGATGCCATGCTGCTCGTCCTCGTCATCTGTCTTAAGGTCATCGAGCACATCCATGCACCTGATAAGGGCCGTACCACCACCGGGCACTATGCCTTCTTCCACTGCCGCCCTGGTAGCGTTGAGTGCGTCTTCCACCCTGGCCTTCTTCTCCTTCATCTCGGTCTCGGTTGCAGCACCCACATGGATGACTGCCACGCCGCCGATGAGTTTTGCCAGGCGTTCCTGCAGTTTTTCGCGGTCATAGTCAGAAGTGGTCTCCTCGATCTGAGCCCTGATCTGTTTCACGCGGCCCTCGATCTTTTCCTTGGAGCCAGCGCCGTCAACGATTGTGGTAGTATCCTTGTCAACCACGATCCTCTTGGCAGTTCCAAGGTCATTTACAGAGATGTTCTCCAGTTTGATGCCAAGGTCCTCGGCTATCATGGTGCCACCTGTAAGAATGGCGATATCTTCCAGCATTGCCTTGCGTCTGTCACCAAAACCAGGGGCCTTGACTGCACATGCCTGGAGTGTGCCTCTAAGCTTGTTAACCACCAGTGTGGCAAGTGCCTCACCATCCACATCCTCGGCAATAATCATGAGGGGACGGCCCATCTTTGCAATCTGCTCCAGGATGGGCAGCAGGTCCTTCATATTGCTTATCTTCTTTTCGTGGATGAGGATATAAGGATCTTCCAGGGCACACTCCATCTTTTCCGGATCGGTTACAAAGTAGGGAGACAGGTAACCGCGTTCAAACTGCATACCCTCAACCACATCCAGGGAGGTCTCCATGGATTTTGCTTCTTCAACCGTAATAACACCTTCCTTGCCAACCTTGTCCATTGCCTCTGCAATGATGTTTCCGATGGTAGGATCGTTGTTGGCAGAAATGGTTCCTACTTGTGCAATCTCTTTCTGATCCTTGGTCGGCTTGCTGATGGTCCTGAGTTTGTCTACCACCGACTCGACTGCCTTGTCGATGCCGCGTTTGAGTGCCATGGGATTGATGCCGGCAGCAACAAGCTTTGAGCCTTCGGCATAAATTGCCTGGGCGAGGATGGTTGCAGTTGTGGTTCCATCACCAGCCACGTCGCTGGTCTTGGAAGCAACTTCCTTGACCATCTGGGCACCCATGTTGGCAAACTTGTCTTCCAGCTCGATTTCCTTTGCTACTGTTACACCGTCCTTGGTAATCACCGGGGATCCAAAGGATTTTTCTATTATTACGTTACGTCCCTTTGGTCCAAGGGTGACCTTAACTGCATTTGCAAGTGCATTTACACCAGCGAGTATGGACTCCCTGGCCTTTTCACTGTATCTGATATCTTTGGCTGCCATTTATTCTGTCCTCCGTTCTTCTTTCTTCTTTATTCCGGTGCGCCACAATAAGCGCATCCCTTAAAATAGGTATGGAATGGGATTTTTAGTCCTCGATGATGCCGAGAACATCATCTTCCCTCATAATGAGAAACTCCTCACCGCCGATTTTGACCTCGGTACCGGCATACTTGCCGTACAGTACCTTGTCACCAACCTTTACATCGAGAGGCTTCACCTCGCCATTTTCCATCATTTTACCGTTTCCCACTGCCACCACCTTGCCTTCTATAGGCTTTTCCTTGGCAGTATCAGGAATAATTATCCCACCCTTTGTCTTCTCTTCTTCTTCAAGACGCTGGACCAGAATACGGTCATGAAGTGGACGTATTTTCATAGTGCTCATCTCCTTTTTGAATGTTTATGGAATTTTTCAGGATGGCCATCCCAATTTTGTTGTTAGCACTCATCTGTTGCGAGTGCTAATATAAGTACGAAATTTCAGAATGCAAGATGTAAAAAGAAAAAATTTTATTGCTCTCTGAGAAATTTAAACGCCAAGACAAAGGCACCGATGGTGATAGCACTGTCTGCTATATTAAAAGCAGGCCAGTGGTAACGGCCCAGGAAAAAATCCAGGAAATCCACCACGTATCCAAACCTGATCCTGTCAATGAGGTTGCCTGCAGCCCCGCCAAATACCAGTGAGGCTCCCCACAGGGCCAGGGCATCCCTGCGGCTTGTCCAAAAAAGATACACTATTGCGCCAAGGGCAAGCAGACTTACGGTTTGAAAAAAGATATGCCTCCAGGCTTCCTGGCCTGCGAGTATTCCAAAGGCCGCCCCGGTATTTCTGATATAGGTCAAACTGAAAAAACCAGGGATGACAGGAACAGACTCATGCAGAAAGAACCTGCTTATCACAAGATTTTTGGAAAGCTGGTCTAAAACCAGGACTGTAATCGCTATGATAAAAAAGGCCGCAAGACCGCTTTTTCTGGAATTTTCGTGGACCAAGATTTATCTCTCTATTCTCGCCCTGGCATTCGTGATAACCGCATTAATCAGGCCTGGCGCTCTGTGGTTTTCCAATCAGGAACCTTCCTTTTCTTTTTCCTTGGTAAGATGCCTGTAGGGCTCGCTGTCTCGAGGAAGTGAGGATAGCGCCTTTTTCTTGTGATATCCCGCAACCTCCATATTCCCCGTGAGAGAATAATATTTGAAAAAATAATAATGGGCAAAACCCGGCTGATTGAGGGCAGCATAACATCTTCCCACCTGCAGCAGGAATTCCGGCATATCTTCCCATTGCGGCATGAGACTGTGAAAATAAGGAAGGGCTTTTTGGGCCTGGCCCGTCTCAAGATAGGCCCTGGCCAAAAAGTATTTGGCAGATACGTCCTCCGGCCTTTTTTCAAGGTAGTGTCTCAAGATCTCTATGGTTTTTTGATACTTTCCTGAATGAAAAAGGGTCTTGGCCTCATCCAGCTTGAAGGCCGTGGGATCAGGAGCCAGCCTTTCAATTCTGGCAAACACCTCCAGTGCCTCTTTGTATCTCCGGGCCTTGTCCAGTGCCAGGGCGTAACCATAGGTGGCCATCAGATCTTCCGGTTTTTTCTTAAGAACATTGGTATAATGCTCTATGGCTTCCGCCTCGGGCGTAGACATGACCTTGAGTTTGACCTGTATCCTGTGGAGGGTAAAAAGATCTTCCTTTTGTTTTTCATAACATGGATGGCTCTTCCATAAGTCCTCGATATAGGTTATCCGCTCTTCAGGAGCCGGATGTGTCAAGAGATATTTGGGAATAGAGGACGAGCCCAGCCAGTTGTTTTTCATCATCTTTTCCAGGGTTGTTTTTAACCCCCTGGGATCGTATCCAGCCTTGCATATCCACTGAAAGGCACGCCTGTCTGCCTCCTGTTCGTCGACCCTGCTGTAACCGAGACCTATGGACTGGTTGAGTGCCATGGAGCCAGTGAGAAGGGCCGAACCAGCCTGGCCCCCTCCCAGGAACAGTCCTGCAATTGCAAGAACAGCTGTTCCTATGCTGACATATTTCATGTTTTCCATTCGCCTGGCAATGTGCCGCCCCTGAACATGACCAAATTCATGGGCAAGCACACAGGCCAGCTCGTTTTCCGAGTCTATGGCCTCTATCAGCCCGGAATGAACAAAGACCAGGCCTCCCGGCATGGCAAATGCGTTGAGCGCAGGATCTTCAATGACAAAAAATCTGTAGTGAAAGAACTTGGCAGGGATAACCTTCAGTATGTTGTTGCCAATCCTTTCTACAAATTCCTGCACCTCCGGGTCATCAACAATATGTACCTGGGGAAGCACAGTCCTTATGAGCTCCTGCCCCATCTCCTTCTCTTCCGGGATGGAAATCATGGCACGCGCCAGGGGAGGTTTGGCTATTAGAAACAAAAACCAGAGGATCAATCCTATGGAACCAAGTGATTTCAGTTTAAAACTACCTCTTCTTCTTTCTTTTCTTGTCAACTGATTTAAATTTTTTTCCGGTTCTTTTTCTGGGTCTTTTACCACTATTTTTCTGAAAAAGTTCTTCAAAAGACGACACAGACGGAGAAAATGTACCTTTCCCACGAAGATCAACAACCTTGTCCTGGCCTTCCAAGCTTATCTTGTCAGGCCGTGATTTTGTTTTCCTTCCTTCCGCATCAGGCCCTTCCTTTATCTCTGGCAGTATTAGCCACTGCCTGTCTATCTTTTTGGAAAGGAAAAGGCCTTGTCCTGCATGAAAAAATCTTACACCGTTTCTATCTGCCTTCCCTGCCTCTATCTTACAGACTAATGGCTGGTTATGAAACCTCCTTCCATAAACAATGGCCTCCTTCCTGGATGAATGAAGTACAAGCCAGGACCTTTCCCGCGAAGACGACAGGCCTTCAACATGAACATGATGAAGGGCCCTTGGCCTTATAACACTAAAGAGCATTTCAGGAGGCGAAGCAGGTCTATAGGTAAATATGCCCGGAGCCTGAATACCCGGAACGGCCCTTACCCTTCCATCTTCACACTCAAATCCATCCGGCCTGAATAACATAAAATGCTGCTCTATACTCCTGGGAGTCATGGCTGGAAAGAGTTTTTCCTCAAGGAGGGCCTTATGTATATCCCTGATCCTTATCCAGCCGTCTTCATCCCCGATAAGCCGAAAACTGGCTGGATTTCTGGCCAGCATATTAAAAAGAAGCTTATTGAACTTTTTTCTCTGTTTTTTATCCATTAATGAGCTTATTCAAAGGACTAACAGACTCCAGGACTCTGGCAAAAAAGGCCTGCCCTTGGTAAAAATTGCTGGCTGCAGTGGAGACGTTTCTTTTCATCCATATTCAGGATGGAGGCAAGCTGTTTTTTGGCCTCTTGATACTCTTTCATGCCTTTTCTTTGTAACAGACCAGCACGGATCAACAGATTTAGCGTGTCTGACACCAGCACAAGCTTGCTGTCCTCGGAGTTGATTTCCTTAAAGTTAAACCTTTGAGGGCAAATAACAAGGCGGATCAACCGGGGCAGGTTCCAATACATGGACAACTGATATGCCAGGGTTTCCGGTGTGAAACCACTGCACCTGCTCCTGAACCTGCCATAATCAATAAATGGACCCCGCAAGCAGGCCGAGGTGATTTCTGGAATTGAAATGGCAGAAATCACGTCTCCCAGATTCCTGAACATTGCCATGACAGACGTCTTTTCGGAATCAAATCCTGCTGCTTCAGCCAAAAGGCCGGCTATTGAAGATGAAAGAAGACCCTGGGCAATATAGAAAACACTTGGTTCCACGCGTGCGGATGGCGTCCTTTCGGGAATGAAAACATTGACCTTAACAATTGCCTTGGCCAGGTTTTCCAGGCCAAGAAGTACTACCATATATTTCAGGGAGAGGAGATCCTTTCTCCGGACAGAAAAAAAAGCTGAATTCATCAGCCTGAACAACCTGAAAGTGAGCCCGTAATCCGCCGATATAACCGTGGAAATCTTGTCGGCACTTACATATCTATCACCGCAAAGTGCCAACACTGCCCTGAGACTCGGAGAAAACACAGGGATGGAAATATCCCGAGCCCTTGCAATTAAGATTTTCCCTTTGATTTTTGCAGGTTCCGCCTTGGACATAACGCAACTTAATATTGCAATAAAAAAT
>QOAL01000052.1 GCA_003978135.1 Thermodesulfatator sp. | reverse complement strand
ATTTCTGGATGGACACAAGACGGGAATGCTCCCCCATTTTAGACCAGCCCTTTATTTGGAACAAATTACTGGAGCTTTCTCTGATTCAGGTACAATGCAGAAGCAGACTGCAAGCCTTTTTTATGACAAAGGCAGCAATCCAGGCAAGTACCATCAGATAGCTTACGCTGAAGGCTGTCCAGCCTGCTGAACCTGTTTCCCTCCAAATGGTTGCAACAGTCACGAGACAGGGTACATAGATAAGAACAAAGGCCATAAAGGCAAGGGCGGTAGCCCGGTCAATGCCACTGGCCCTTAGTGCCTTTTTCAGGCTGGCAGAATCCTCTTCTCCCGTCTGATAAAGGACTCCCATGGTGCTCACCACTACTTCCTTAGCCACAAAACCTGTCACCAGGCTCACTCCAAGGCGCCAGTCAAAACCCAGGGGGGCAATTAAAGGCTCTATCGTATGACCTATTCTTCCTATATAACTCTTTGAAAGACGCTCCTCTTCCCGTGCAATCCTGAGATTCCTGACCTGTTCAGATAACGAAGCTGCCTCCGCCTGTTCCCGGCTGACCTCCTGTGTTTTGGACTTCAACAGATTTATGCGTGATTCAAGCTTCTGGATCTGGGCATCATAATCCCTTGAATATTCAATGTTACGCGGGAATGCCCCCAGAAACCAGATAACAATGGAAAATGCCAGGACTACTCCTCCCATTTTTTGCAGGTAAACCTTCCCCTTCTCCCACATGTGAATGAGAACACTCTTGAAGGTCGGCAGCCTGTACGGGGGGAGTTCCAGAACAAACGGGGCACTCTGCCCCTTGAATATGGTATGGCTGAAAACCTGGCCTACCAGTATGGCAAGAACAACACCCAGAATGTATATGCCAAATATCACGTTGCCGGCGGTTTCAGGGAAAAAGGCACCGGCCACCAGGACATAAACAGGCAGCCTGGCAGAACAGCTCATGAGTGGATTGATAAGTATGGTCAAGAGCCTGTCTCGCCTGGTCTCCAGGGTCCGGGCAGCCATTATAGCAGGCACGTTGCAACCAAATCCCATGAGAAGCGGTATAAACGATTTGCCGTGAAGCCCCAGGGTATGCATTATCCTGTCCATGATGAACGCAGCCCTGGCCATGTAACCTGTGTCTTCAAAAAGGCTTATGCCCAGAAAAAGCAAGAGAATATTGGGGAGAAATACAATGACGCCTCCCACTCCTCCGATAACCCCCTCCACAAGCATGTCCCTCAGAAGGCCTTCGGGCAGGCAACTGGAGACTGCCCCGGCAAGCAGATCCACTGCCTTTTCAATCCATTCAACAGGATAGGCTCCAAGAGTAAAGGTCGCCTGAAACAGAACGTACATGAAAAAAAGAAGTATTGGGAAACCCAGCACCCTGTTTGTAATAACCTGGTCTATCTTGTCAGAGATGGTCTTCTTGGCAACTGGAGAAAGGCGCATGGTCTCCTTGAGGGCACCAGCGATAAAACCGTAGCGCGCTTCGGCAATAACAGTTTCAGCATCTTCCTGGAATATGGAAAGTATGTGGGAGCGGCTTTTTTCTACCTGGGCCATAATCCGGCCGGCTGCAGGTGATTTTCTTACTCTTTCCTCGACGATCTTGTCCTTTTCCAGGAGCTTTACTGCAAGCCATCTGGGATAATAACTGCCATGGAGCTCCGGATCCTCTTTAAGGACGTCTCTTATCTTGAGGATCTCCTCTTCTATCTCCTTGCCATAATTTATATGAATGTGCCTGGAGATAGAGTCCTTGCCCTCTGCCACCTCAAGGACCCTGTCAAGAACCTCTTTTATCCCCTCTCCCCTGGTACCAACTGTTTCCACAATGGGGACGCCGAGAAGCCGGGACAGCTGCTGATAATCTATCTTTATTCCCCTTGCCCTGGCCACGTCCACCATGTTCATGGCAAAAACCAGGGGGATGTTGAGTTCTATGAGCTGGACTGCAAGATACAGGTTTCTTTCCAGGTTAGAGGCATCCAGGATGTCCACTACCACATCGGGATGTTCCTCCAGGATGAAGTTTCTGGCCACCACCTCTTCCACCGAGTAGGCCGTAAGAGAATAAATACCAGGGAGATCCACTACCGTAATCTCCCGGCCCTTGTGCTCAAGCCTTCCCTCCTTTTTCTCAACCGTCACACCAGACCAGTTGCCGACCTTCTGCCTGGCACCTGTCAGCTGGTTGAAGATGGTGGTCTTGCCTGCATTGGGATTACCTGCCAGTGCAATGGTTATGTGTTCAGACTTGGGGCTCATCATTTATTTTCCCGGTTGTACCTGGATACAGACACATCATCTACCCTGAATGCCGTGGCCTTGAATATGGCAATCTTCTTTCCGTTTTCATCAGTTATCGTGGCAAAGTAGGTTCCGGTTCTACGGCCCTGGAACTCCTCTTCACATACCACCCTGAGAACAGATCCCTCTGCCACAGGCCTGAAGTAGTTGATGGAGGCCTCGATGGCCAAGGCCATCCTGCCATGACAGTTTGCAGCCAGGGCAAAGGCCACATCTGCCAGGGCAAAAAGCGCGGCACCATGGCAAACCCTGGCGGCATTTAGATGATTCGGACCTACTTTCATGTTCATCCTGGCCATGCCAGGTGCGGTTTCTTCTATTTCCATGTTGAACATGGGAATAAGCTTGTCATGCGTCTTTATATGTTCGGTAACCTTTTCTACTGTATCCATTCCCGGCTTCCCCTTTAAATCCCTTATCAATCCTAAACCCTTTTAGCGCCCGCACTTCCCAAGACGAGTATCCAGCCATGAAAAAATCATGGTTTCCTGGGACATGAAGCGAATCTGCTCAAGATAATGAAAATCATAAAAAAAAGTGCTGCCACGAGTATTATTGTAGCTCCACTGGTAAGATTGTATCTGTATGAAATCCATAACCCAGTAAAAACAAATACAATATTGGCAATGGTAGAAGTAACCATCATACCTGCAAGAGATGCGGAAAACCTTTCTGTCAGATACGGAGCAATGGTGAAAAGAGCCATGACCAGTATCAAGCCAACCACCCTAATTGTCATTACAACAGCCAATGCCACAAGTGCCATAAACAAAAAATGAAATAACCTTACCGGTAGGCCCCTGACCCTGGCAAACTCCATATCGTAGCTCATTGCCAGAAATTCCTTGTAAAAGCCGCACATCGCGCCAATTATCAGGATATCAACTGCAGCCATGACCTTGATGTCTGACACTGGTACTGTCAGAATGCTCCCGAAAAGGAAACTCATCAGATCCACGTTATATCCCGGGCTGAGATCTATTAATATGATACCTGTTGCCATGCCCACTGCCCACAAAACTCCTATAAAGGTGTCCATCCTGTGCCTTCGCTCCACTGTGAAGGCCGCCATTATAAGCGCCATGAACAGGGAAAAACCTATAATACAAGGCAGTGGCGGCAGGCTGAGAAAAAAGGCAAGGCCCACGCCTCCGTAGGCAGCATGAGCAATTCCACCGGCAAGAAATACTGACCTGTTTACCACCACCAGGCTACCTATGATGCCGCATGCAACACTGGCGAGAATACCGGCAAGGATTGCATGTTGGATAAATGGCAGGGAAAGTACGTCCAAGGCTCAATCCCTTTCGTGACGTCCAAGAACCCTGTGGGGTATGCCGTGGGCCACCATTTCCACCGGACATTTTTCCCCGGTTCCCATCATGAGGGAAGCCATGTCAGGACTGATTTTAGGTTCGTGATGAAAATAAACCGTCTCATTCACACATATTATGGACTTAATGTACCTGGACAATAAACCAACGTCGTGTGTGACAAAGAGTATTGTCATCTTTTTGTTGAGTTCCCCTAAAAGGTCAAAAAGCATGGACTGGCCATCTATATCGATGCTTGCCATGGGCTCATCAAGAAAAAGCACTTCTGGATTGGAGATGAGAGCCCTGGCAAGCAGGGTTCTCTGGATCTGGCCGCCGGAAAGATCACCTATGCGCTTATTCATGTATTTTTCCATTCCCACAAGCCTGAGCGCGCCAAGGGCTGCTTCTCGATCTTCCCTGGTAAACCTGCAACCAATTCCCGTAAGGCCGAGCCTTCCCAGCAAAGCTACATCCATTACAGTAATGGGGAATCCCTTTTCTCCCGTGCTGTACTGGGGCATGTAGCCAACCCTTCTGCAACTTTTTGCCGGGTCACTGCCCAAAAGCCTTACCCTGCCTTTCTGGGGCTTGAGAAGTCCCAGCATGAGCTTTACAAGGGTGGTCTTTCCCCCACCGTTTGGGCCTATTATGGCAACAAAGTCCCCGTGATAAATACGAATGTTCACGTCCCGTAGAACAGGTACGCTGTTGAAGGCAAACGAGCAGTTTTCAATCTCCACGTCAGGAACTTCTCCTGCCCTGCTCTGTCCTTCTGGCAGAACTGTTGTCTGCTGGTCGCCACCAGGAGCCATCACCTGAAACTCTCCTTGATTTTCTCAGCAACGAAAACCAGGTTCCTGTCCCATTCATAGGCCAGAGGATCTGCAGGCAGGAGCTTCGCACCGATTGAATCAGCCAATGCCTCGGCGCTTTTCTTGGAGTACTGAGGCTGAATCAGGATACACTTAATACCCATCTGCCTGGCTATACGCGAAAGCCTGGCAAGCCTTCCAGGCTTGGGCTCCTTGCCCTCTTCTTCAATTGCCAGCTGCTTCAGCCCATAGGCCCTGGCAAAATAACCCCAACAGGGGTGATAGACCATGAATGCCCGTTTCTTTATTTTGCCCTGGTCCAATTCGCCAAAGATGCCCATGATCTTCAAATCAGTTCGGGCAATCTGATTCAGAAAGGAGATATACCTTTCCTGGAAATATTTTGAATCACCTGGCCTGGCCGCCATGAGAGCCTGAAGGATATTCCTGGCCTGAATCATTACAAGGGGTGGGGAAA
>QOAL01000200.1 GCA_003978135.1 Thermodesulfatator sp. | reverse complement strand
AGGACAGACAGGGAATTGGTCAGACCATTTCCGGATAGTTAGTGGGCGTAAATGAGCATTTTTCGCCAACGAGCAACACAGTCATCGGACAAAAGGGCCATTTCTGGATAGACACTATTTGACTTCATATCTTCAGTATCCTGGCAAGAAGCATATGGCTTGAGGACAACTGAAACATGCCAACAAGTGCATCAGATGGCTTAATATGCGGGGACTCTTGCAAAATCTCCATTCTCAAAAGGCTGTTTTGAGTGGATGAGACCTGTTTAAGCACCTCCTTGGCCCAGTACATTTCCTGATCATCATCAATCTCCTGTATGGAAATCTGCTTAATCGTTTCAACCCTTTTGGAAAGATCCAGGGAAATCTTTCTGCCCTTTTTCTCTACATCCAGGTAAAATTCTGATGACCTAAGAAATGATTCTATCCTGGCCTGGGCTACCTCCTGGGAAATATCCCGGAGCAGGATAAGAAAGGACTCCCTGGAATCAGGCATTATCTTTATCTTGGTCCTGGAAATTTCAACATCTTTTACTTTGATGCCCAAGGGAAGCTCTTTGTTGAGGCGCTGAGTTACCTCACCGGCCTTCATGGCCTCGTTGAGCACTAATACGGCACTTTGGCGCAGACATTCCATGCCCAGGGGAATTGGTTGGGAAAATGAAACCCTGGGCATGGGATGGAAGCCCTGTGAATAAGCAACAGGAAGCCCTGCCCTTCTGATCGCCCTTAAGAACATTCTCACCATGTCCAGGTGACCAAGGAACCTGGCATCAAAAACCCTGGAAAAGCTCACTGCGCAATAAATGGGCTGGATATCAGGCCTTTTCTCCAGACTGCCCTGTGATAAGGCAGGCCTGTCCTTTTTATACTGTGCAAGGACAGGTTTTATGTCCTTGAAATCGCACACTCCACATCCCTGGCAGTCATTGGTGCGGCAATCAGGCGTATATTGAAGCCTTAAGGCCCTCTTTCGCTCAAGACGGAAGAATGCCTTCTTAACCCCTGAATCTATATGATCCCAGGGCAGGCATGCATCCTCAGGAATGGCCTGTAGGTAGGATTCAAGATCTATGTCCAGCTCATGGGCAGCCTGGCCATAATATTCAGGGCAAAGATTATCTGTCCATGCATCCAGTCTGGCGCCTTTCTGCCACGCAGCATGAATCAGCGCAGACAGTTTTCTGTCCCCCCTTGAAAAAATGCCTTCCAGAAAACTCTGAACAGGATCGTGCCATTTCACCTGGAACTGCTTACCCCTGAGACCATCCTTGATTAAACCGATTCTGCGCCTTGACTCAGCCACGGAAATCTGTGCTTCCCACTGAAACGGAGTATGGGGTTTTGGCACAAAGGTACCCACGCTAACCGTAACCCTTGCCCCCCTTTTCTTGCCCTGGGAGCTGGAGATAGCCTTTAGAACCTTTTTTGCAAGGCTGACTATTTCCATTATGTCCTCATCGGTTTCAGTTGGAAGCCCTATCATGAAATAAAGTTTAACGCTGTTCCAGCCCCTGGCCCCGATGCTGGCTGCTGTATCCAGCAGATCTTCTTCGGCAATTCCCTTGTTTATAACCATTCTGAGTCTGTCGCTTCCTGCCTCAGGTGCCAGGGTGAAGCCTGTCTTCCTCACCCTTCTAATCTGCTCCATGATTTCAGGCGTCAGTGTGCCAACCCTCAGGGATGGAAGGGAAACCGAGATATTCTTGGATACATAGGTATCCATGAGCTCAAGAATCAATGGAGCAATGGCTGTATAATCACCAGTACTCAGGGAAAGAAGAGATATTTCTTCCCAACCAGTGGCATCAAGGCCCTGAGCTGTAATTGAAAGAATGTCATCCAGATCCCTTTCCCTTACAGGCCGGTAGATGGTGCTGGCCTGGCAGTATCTGCAGCCCCTTGTGCAACCCCTGGCTATCTCCACGCCCAGCCTGTCGTGAACCACCTGAACATTGGGTACCAGTGGAAAAACTGGTGAAAAGGATTTTTTAAGCTCTGGAATCAACCTGCGGCGGACTCTTTTTTCGTCTCCATCACGGCACTCCATGCCTTCAAATCGTTTTCCCCTGCCATAAGCAGGTTGATAACAGGAGGGAATGTAGATCCCGGGTATTGATGAAAGATCTTGAAGCAATTCTCCATTGGCCCTGTCTTTTTTGCCGGAGCGCCCCAGGACTTCCAGGATCTCTACTACGACTTCCTCTCCATCTCCTATGACTATAGCGTCAAAGAGGTCTGCAACAGGCTCTGGGTTGAGGCAGCAGCTTCCTCCGCCTACTATAAGAGGCCAGGAATCCCCGTCCCTTTCCCTGTGAAAGAATGGAATGCCTGAAAGATCAAGGATGGTAAAGATATTAGAGTAACACAGTTCATAGGGCAGAGTGATAAAGAGGCAGTCAAAATCCGAAAGGGGCCTTCGGGTCTCAAGGCCGAAGAGGGGCATGTTGTGATGCCTTAAAAGACCTTCCATGTCCGTGTCAGGGCAATAAACCCTGTCGGAAAGGGCCCAGGAAAGCCTGTTAATTATGTCATACAATATCTGCAGGCCCAGATGGGACATTCCTATCTCATACAGATCGGGGAAGATACATGCTGTCCTTACAGGCACAGATTCCCATGGCTTATGATAGGCATTTTTTTCCCTGCCGATATAGCGGCCTGGCTTTCGGCAAAGGCTCAATATCTCTTGAATTGTCATGGCGAGGAAGGGTAAACCGATACAGGGATTGAGGCAAGAGCCGGCAGCGCATTGATAAATAGTGTCCATCCATAAATAGGCAATTTTGTTCGAGGGCAAGGCGCAAGGAAGCGAAAAAGCCCAGTGTACTGGGCGTACATGAATATTTTTCGCCGACGAGCAACCCAGTCATCGGGCAAAAGGGCCATTTATGGATGGACACTAAATATTCAGACGTCGAGCAACCCTTGAAGTTCACGCCAGTTTTTAACCCTTAAAAATGGAGTCGAACCCTGGTTCCAAGGCTGGTCAAACACAATTGAATTAAGGCCCTCATCATGTATTGCCTGACAGGTCTCCAGATGATCCTCTACAAAATAGCGGATGCCAAGCTCCTTTAATATCTCCACCTTTATCTCATGCCTGCCGGTTGCAATCACCTGAAAACCATGATCTCCAGTCTTCAAGATTGCCTGGAGCCACTCCTCTATGGGCCTTTTTACAGGACGTGCAGTGACAAAGCGCAAGGGTGCATGAAGATTTAGCTGCCGGAGCACATCAACCGCTCCTGCAATGGGTTTGAGCTCGACACCGAAGGGATCTGTCAATATTCTTTCTATGATTGCCTTTATGATTTCTTCGTCAATAGGCAGGCATTCTTCCAGCCAGTACGTGGTGATCTGTTCCTTTCTCAGGTGACTGATACCAAAATCATCCCTGGCAACCTTTAAAAAGGAGGACATGGTATCTGCAACCACCCCGTCTATATCAAAGGCTATCTCTTCTGGTTTTATCTTTATGTCATGCATGTTCTGTTGTAAGTTTGTTCCCCTCTACCCATGTGCCGCGGGCAAAAATCATGTTGCCCTGCAAGGTGACACGGTAGTAATTTGCGCTGATAACAATATGCTTCAGGAGTAAATGATGTACAAACGGATGCTGGTGCTGAGATTTCCGCCTGAGATCACGGATAAACCCATAATTTATTACTTGAGCCAGGAATATAACCTTTGTTTCAATATACTTAAAGCCACAATACTGCCTGGTGAGGAAGGCATCATGGTACTCGAGCTTTCCGGCCATCGGAAAAATGTAAAGGCAGGCCTGAAATACATGCGTGCAAAGGGAGTCAAGGTTAAGTCCGTAGCCCAGGAGATACGCAGAAATGACGAGATATGTTTTATGTGCGGTGCATGCACAGGCATCTGTCCAACCAATGCCCTTTACATAGAGCCGGAAACCAGGAAGGTTGTTTTTAATCCTGAAGACTGCAAGGGATGCGAGCTTTGCGTGGCAGTATGCCCGGTCCGGGCCATGGAAATCCGCTTTTCCAAGGAAAAGGTACTGATCTGAACAATAGAAACAAAAAAGTGCTCTTAGGCCTGAGCGGCGGGGTAGACAGCTCCGTTGCTGCCTTTATCCTTAAGGAGCAGGGCCTTGACGTCCACGGACTTTTTGTCCGAATGACCTGTACCAGTCAGGAAAAAGAAAGCCTTGGGTGTGCTGACAAAATTGCACAGTTTCTCAAGATACCCCTTGTTGTTGTTGACTGGAGCAAAATTTTCAGGAAAAAGGTCATAGATCGTTTCATTTCTACCTATCTCGCAGGCAGGACGCCTAATCCTTGCGTAATGTGTAATCCCCAGGTCAAGTTCCAGGCCTTGATTAAGGAATCGGAAAAACTGGGTATTCCCTTTGTTTCAACCGGCCATTATTCCAGGATAAAACAATGTGCATCCAACCAGACATTTCTACTCAGGGCCCGGGACCCGGGAAAAGATCAAAGCTATTTTCTCCACCAGCTCGACAAACAGGTTATCTCCCGATTGATACTTCCTCTTGGCAATTTTTCCCGAATAGAAGTTGAAAAAATGGCGTCTAGGATCGGAATTACAGACCTTGTTCAGCAGGAAAGCCAAGACGTGTGCTTCCTTAAAGGGGATTACAGGCGATTCTTGAGGCAGATGGATAGCTTCAAGCAAGTACCAGGCCCCATAAAGACAACTCGGGGCACCGTGAAGGGCCAGCACCATGGACTTGCCGACTACACCATCGGCCAGAGAAAGGGCATTGGCATACCAGACAAATCGCCCTATTACGTGGTAGCCCTGGACCCATCAAAAAATACTCTTGTTATAGGCAAGGACGAAGAGCTTTTTAAGGGCCACTGCATGGTAGAAAAAATCAACTGGCTGGTAGAACCTAAAACCAGCCTGCTTTCTAATGTCTCGGTAAAATTGCGCTCTCGACACAAGGCAGTGGCTGCCAGGATAGA
>QOAL01000199.1 GCA_003978135.1 Thermodesulfatator sp. | reverse complement strand
TAAGCAGTATAAAATAAAAAATTGAAGTACCGGGACAAGTCTGGAATGCGCCCTTTTAAGGGGTACTCCAAGGTTTTACAATAGGAAATGCATCAGAATTCGGATATAAAAAAGCGTGATATTTACAGGTTCATAATAATATACTTGGCACTTATAATATCCATGGAGCTATTGTTGGGGCTCCATTTTTTCCAGAAGTATCTTGATGTTAACGGTTATTATACTGGCGCCATTGCCTGGATTTCGGCAAAACTCCTCTCTCTGGCGGGTATTGCCTCTAAAAGCTCAGGTCCCGTGGTTTCTCTTCCCAGGGGTTCTCTTCTGATAGCCTTTGGATGCAATGGTCTTGAGGCCATAGTTATTTACGTATCCGGCATCATTGCTTATCCCTCTTCATGGATTTACAAGTTCAAAGGACTCATATTTGGCATTTTGGTCATTGAAATCCTCAATATGTTTCGAATAGTCGGGCTTGGGTTTGCAATGGTCAGAATCCCCGGTCTTTTCAATTACCTTCACTACTATGTAGCCCAGGGCCTCATGATCGCTATATCTCTGGGTATTTTCCTCATTTGGATCAGAGGCGCAGATGCCATCCATGCCGATTAAACCAGGTTTTATTATCCGAACGATACTGATATTTGCTGTGGTCTATGTGCCTGTGCTGGTAAGCTGGATTGTTTTAAAGCAATATTACACTTGGCCAGTTGCATGTTCTGGAGCGGGACTTGCTGCCATGACCCTGGATGCAGATATTGATGCCTGTACTAAAGTCGGCCAGGGAATAAAGGTCCTGTTCAGCCGCTATCTGGTTACTCCTGCAGGGGTATTCCCTGCGCACTCGGGAATAATCATTGATGACAACCAATACACATTTAATGTTCCGATTTCCTTGGCTATGTTGATTGTCACAGCCATGATTCTCAGAATCACCTGGAGTGCATGGACCAAGGCCCTGGCTGCGCTGGTGATTGGTCATCTTATGTATGTGTATGCATGCGTCCTGAACCAGTTAGAGTCATATAGTATTCCAGCAGCAACCAAGGAAATTGTCTCTTCCCCGTCAATTGCTATACAGCTCTTCTGGGATTTCTGTCATACCATGCTGATCCGTTTTGAACCCTTTCTCATACTGTCTGTGCTCATATTTTTTCACCTGGCAAATACAGCTAAACGACGGAATGGGACAGGCCAAAAGAGGCAATGATCCCTCAATAAGCCTTTGTAGCAGTAAATTTCTTATTTGATCACGCCCATTTCCCTGTTTATGTATTTAGGGTAGGCATATGCTCGCTACCTTGATCCATCCTTATGAATTAACGGCTTCGAAAAGGGACGCGACCTTTCTTTCAAGATTTCACCAAGGGGAAGCCAGTTTTAGCCGCACTTAATGTTGTAAAATTGTCCGGGTATGTATCCAGAAAGAGTATGTAGCCCGCACAGCGGCTGTTGGTGAATCTTGAAAGAAAGGTCGCGTCCCCAGGCTTTGAGGACAAACAGAAGATACTTACATGTGACGACCCTGGGGAGGCTCCCACTCAAGAAACCTGGTTGATTCAAGGGGCATGATCTCATTTGTCAAGAAGAGCACCAGCCTTAGTCCATCAGTAAAATAAATATCTCCCGTCAAGTTGTGTCCCGGTTTATCAGGGCTGTAGGCTATTCCTCCAGCTGCAAAACCCACTGCCCTCAGATTTCCAGATACCAGCATGTCGGTGCCAAATGAATTGCGTACCTCGTCTACATCAGGATCTATCTTATGAGTCACAAGAAAAGGGGATAAAAAGGTGAATCTTATCCCCACATCCCTGCTTATGGTTCCAGCCCAGACTCTTTTCCCCATGTATCTGTAAGGAGTTAACCAGAGACGCAAATGATTTCTCTGGTTGACTGTTTCCCTGGCTTTCTGCAGCGCAATGTCCTGTTTCCTGCCAAAGAGATAGAGCGGGCTTATGGGAGAATGAAGGTAATGGGTGCCGAAAATAAATGACTCTATCATCTTCAGGACCGAGTGAGCCTGGGTCTCCTCTGTAATATGCCAGTGTCGTCGTACAAAAGCAGGGAACAGATCATCTGCATTTCCTACCAGTATAAGGTTTACAGGATCTCCAGTGCCATTGCCGTCACTGTCTGTAGTTACGGGCGGAATCCGGGTGATGGTCTTTCTAAGATCATGTTCTGTGTCAATATTGATTTCAGGTTCAGAGGCATGGCTTTTTTGCACGTCGAAAAGGGTGGTGGCGCCCATGCCCAGCTCGAAAAAGAACGTAAAATGCAGGATTTCTCCATATGTCGCAAGATCAATGTCTATCTGCCGGTGGCACTCGTCCTGATTCACGAACAAAAAACCTTCAACAGTTCTGTGGGGCGGAACAGGGTTTCTAAAGGCCAGTTCTCTAAACTTACGCACAATTTTATCATTAATCCCGGGATGCCAAATACTCTGTTCCATGTAGGCAACTTCATATGCAGAAAAGTAATCGGCATCCAGCGCTGTTTTAAGGAGAAAATAGATGTTTTCTGATTCATTGATGACCCGGATCCATACCGCCTGTATGTTCTGGTCAGACAGATCCAGACCGAATACCTTTTCTGCCTCGTCCTCGTTCAGAATGGCTGTGCTGACGGTGATGTTTCCATCACCCTTGGTTTGCACACCATTATGAAATTGGACTTCCTGCAAGGGAACCGGGTGATACCCGGTACAGTTGCAAAGGAGCACAACAAGGCAGATCAACAAGGCATAATTCAGAATCTGTCTTATGGATGCTATAGAATGAATTGCTCTGCTGCATCCGGTTACGGGAAGTGCGGTGGATCTGTGAGAAGTTGTCTCCGTGATCATTATGTTTTGCCTGCCTGTTTGGTCAGATATTTAGAACGTGCTTGCCTCATTGATTTTTATGGAAGGATTCCATTCCAGCCATTCATCCTCAGGTTTTTCATGCAGTACAAAATGGCGGCCAGATGAAACACGCGTGCCCATCTCATCGCCTTCAGGTGTCGCAAAGGCGATACCGCCGGCAATAATTGCTTCCACGGTTTCTGTTTTTACGTCTATGCCTGAAAACAATCCTGCATCCACCCTTATACCACTGGCATTCCAGAATCTGGTGTTGGCCCTTACAAGCGGCGTGTATGGCTCCTGGATGTTGATGTGTACCCATACCTTCCTGGCATCCGGTGCAAGCTCATAGCCGGTTATCTGTCCCACTTTTACCCTTCTGTAATAGACAGGGCAGCCCTTTTTCAGTGAGCCAAGATTTTGTGCTTCAGCAATGATATTGAGTCCAGTCCGAATAACAGGAACTGGCGGTGGGGCAGCCAGCCCCTTGATATCCCTGGTGGGCCTGCCCGGGCCTTCTTGAATCTTGATGTATGGCCCGGTGACGGCAGCATCCAGGTTCCGTATGCCGCTCAGGCCAAATTCAGGGTAAACTACCCATACACTTGCTCCTGTTGTAAGAACGGAAGATGCAGAATTTCTAATCCGGCCTTTAACAAGTATGGATTTCATGCCGTGTTCAAATTCGACATCGGTTACATATCCAATGTCCACTCCCTCGTGTCTGATTTTGGCATTTACGTCCACCTGCTGGCCGGGAGGAAAATGAATCTTTACCGGGATATAATCAAATGCAAGAGCATCATCCCTGTCACTGTAAAGCCTGAACACCTGTCCTCTTTTTACCTTGCCGCCTTTCTTGTCCTCTGGATTAAAAAAGGCGATGGAACCCATCATTATCCCTGCCAGGGGCGGGGCACTGAAATCCAGGCCGGTTCTAATGCTTCCTTTCATCTTGAAACCGCTGGCCTGGTAAAATCTGGTGGTATCGTGTATGAGGCCCAGGTATTCGCGATCAATAAAAGCGGTTACCCTGATTCTGTCGTGCTTCCCGTCCAGTGAAATGCCAGTAACTTCACCCACCTTGACTTCCTTGTAATAGACAGGGCTGCCCTCATAGACTGCTACCGGATCATTTGTTTCAAGTTTTATAAAAATGCCTGCAGGCTTGAGCCCTGGAGAATGCTTGACAGCGTCCTGGAAGTTTCTGTAAAGCCTGAACCTGTGACCGGGCTTTACCTTTTTCAGTTTTTTCTTGTAGAGCTGATGAGGATAGTCAAATGCTATCCCGCCTGCCAGAATGGCGCGTATTGAATCTGTTTTCAGGTTCACTTCGGCAGGAGTAACCTTGAGATTCATGCCACTGTAGTTCCAGAAAACACAGTGCTTGTTGATCAAGCGCTCATAACGGTCGTAAATGATGAAAACCAGGTCCACGCTATTGTCGGGATTCAGCTTATAGCTTGCAACCTCGCCCACCTGTATGTGTTTGAATAATATGGGTGCCCCAGGCTCCAGAGAATTCAAGTCTGTGGCTGCAAGCCTGTAGAATGTGCCGTTTTTGAGTATTTCTTTTGAATGGCTGCCCTGTACCACAAATTCATAACAGGGTTCTCCATCGCCTGGCACAAAGGTGATATATGGACCAGATACCAAGGCTCCGAGATTTTTTATGCCTCCTGTTCCCACCTTGGGCCTTATGACCCAGAACCTGGTGCCTGTCTTAAGTATAGGCTTGGCCATGGGGTCCAAGAGGAGTTCTGCCGTAACCTTGTATTTTCGGTCGTCCTGGTTCAGGATGATTTTCTTGATACGTCCCACCTCAATGCCTCTGTAAATCACCTTGGTGAGACCTTCAACCATGTCCTCTCCAGTCTCCATCTTGAGGCGAACCTTTATGCCATATTGAGCAGCTTCAAAATCATCATAGAGTTTGAATGTGTGACCATTTTCAGCCGCAGGCTCGTTCATCAACTCTTTTGGAGTATAAAAGCTTATGCCTCCACTTATGAGCGTACTGAGGGATTCCATGTGGAATTTTATTCCGCTCAGGCCTCCTGACAGGGTTATGCCGCTGGCATTCCAGAACCTTGAAGCAGGCTTGACCAGTT
>QOAL01000113.1 GCA_003978135.1 Thermodesulfatator sp. | reverse complement strand
TACATACTCTACAGGGACATGAGGACCTATGGTTTCTATGAGGATGCCTACCGTGAGGCCAGAAAGAAGGGAATTATCTTTCTGAGATATACCCCTGATAACAAACCCCAGGTAATCAAGCAGGCCCGCGGGCTCAAGGTAAAGGCCTTTGACAGGCTCCTGGGACAGGATCTAGAAATCCCTGCAAGCCTGGTGGTGCTTTCAGCAGGCATTGCCCCCGGGGACAACCAGGAGCTTTCAAAGATTCTCAAGGCACCTCTTACTTCAGAAGGTTTTTTCATGGAGGCCCATGCCAAGCTCAGACCAGTGGAAATTGCCGTGGACGGGGTTTACCTTTGCGGCCTTGCACATGGTCCCAAGAGCCTGGAGGAATCAGTGGCCCAGGCCAAGGCCGCTGCAGCCAAGGCTACCATACCCCTTGCAAAGGGAAAGGTTGCAGTAGCCCCCATTGTATCCAATGTAAACAAGGATGCCTGTATTGGCTGCGGCATATGCGAAAGTCTATGCCCTTTCAATGCCATAAGGCTAACCAAGGTGGGCAAGAGAAAGAAGGCCGAAACCATTACTGCTTCATGCAAGGGTTGCGGAATCTGTGCTTCTCACTGTCCGACCATTGCCATCAGCATGGGCGGGTTTACTGACCAGGCCATTATGGCCCAGATCCATGCCTTTTCCGGCCAGAAGTGTGAAGAGGGGTAGATAGGCTATGGCAAAGGAAAATGCAGTAGCAAAGGAGAACGAAATGGCCCAAGAGGGTTTTGATCCCAAGATACTGGGTTTCTTCTGCCACTGGTGTTGCTATGCAGCAGCCGACTCGGCAGGGGTGTCCAGGTATCAATACCCCCCGAATGTCAGGGTTATAAGGGTGATGTGCACTGGCCGTATAGATGCAAGATTTGTCATAGAGGCCTTTCGGTGCGGAGCTGACGGGGTCTTTACCGGCGGCTGACACCTGGGCGAATGTCATTACCAGTCTGGTAATTACGAGGCCATGATAGTTACAGAAGCCAGCCGCCAGCTCCTGGAAGACTGCGGTGTTGATTCTGACAGGCTCGCCCTGGAATGGGCATCAGCAGCAGAAGCGCCGCGTTTCGTAGAGCTTATCACAGGATATGTGTCAAAGATAAAGGAAAAAGGGCCCATTGGCTCGGGCAAGGGCGAGGTCCCCCTGGAAGTGATTGAGCGCAGGCTTGCTGCAGCGGTCAAGGCAGCCGGTGCCAGGAAACCCAGGACCAGGCTTGGAAATCTTGCCAAGAAGCTGGCCAAAGACGGTGATTATTCCAAGGAGGCAATCTCCCAAGGGGTCAGGGAAAAGATCCTTCCAGCCATGCGGTCAGAGAGGATCGGCCTTGAGGCACGCATGATCCTCCAGGAAGAACCAAAAGACCTGGATACCCTGTGTAAGGAGACCGGGGCATCTGCCGAGGAACTGGAAAAGATAATGGCTCCCATGGTTAAAAAAGGTACTGTCAGTCGGGAAAATGACACTTTCAGCCTCGTTTCGGGGAAATGAGGAATGAATAAAAACACAGGACTTAATTCATGACTTTACAGGCATCAAAATTAAATCCCGAATTTGTAGAAGAAATAATCCCTTACCAGGGATGTGAAACAGTGACGCTATGTTATTCGTGCGGATCATGCAGCGGTGTCTGTCCGGTGGAAAAGGTGGTCGATGATTTCGACCCCAGGAAGATAGTTCACATGGTGGCAATGGGCATGGAGGACTCACTCATAAATGGTGAGATCATCTGGGCCTGCTCCCAATGCCAGAGCTGTATTCCTGTTTGCCCCCAGAATGTGCGCTGCGCTGATGTGATAAAGGCCCTCAGGGACGAGGCTGTCAAGAGGCATTCGGTAGATGGAGAGCGTCTCAGAGAGCTGGGCCAGTTTGCAGTGGTAGATGGCGGGAAATGCGTGGCATGCCTTACCTGCGTGCGCCTGTGTCCCTTCGGGGCTCCGCGCATAATAGACGAGGGCTATGCCGTCATAGAGGCTGAACTCTGTCATGCGTGCGGTATATGCGTTCTGGAATGCCCGGCGGAGGCAATAAGTCTTGCTCCGTCATTAGAGGCAAGGGGGGCTTTGAAATGAACAGAATCAAGGGTTTTTGCTGCAACTACACCCTCAGCGTGGAGCCGGATGCCCTGAAAAGCGAGGGGCTTATCCCTGAAAATGTGGAGATCGAAAGGCTTCCGTGTACAGGCAGGCTCGAGGTTTCAGAACTCCTTGATTCCTTTACCCAGGGTGTCTCTGCTGTTTTTGTAGTAGGCTGCCAGCTTGACAAGTGTCACAATCTGTCTGGCAGCAGGCGGGCCTCCAAGAGGGTTTCCCAGGCAAAAAAGATCCTGGAGGAACTGGAGATGGATCCCGGGCTGGTGGAAATGTTTTTTGCTGACAGGGGAGAGACCGAGCCTGTAGTTCAGGCTGCCAGGCTCATGTCCGAAAGGACCGCCGGCTGAACAGCCCTGTTTTAAAGACTGATCAAACGGATGCCCATGCGGTATCCGGCAGGTCAGGGTTTCGGTTAGTTTTGAGGTAATTCCATGATAATTGCTGAAAGAAAGACATTAAAAGAGCTTATCGGGATGGTTGACGGGTTTAATAACATCCTAATACTTGGCTGCAGGGGTTGCGTTGCAGTCTGTTCTGCCGGAGGCGACAAGGAAGTCAGCACCCTGGCATCAGCCCTGAAGCTTGGGCTCAGCAGGCAGGGAAGGACGATTGATATTGATGAACGCACCCTTGTCAGGCAGTGTGACCCGGAATATATCGATCCCCTTAACGATGATGCCTCGGATTATGACGCGGTACTTTCCATGGCATGCGGGGTGGGAGTGAATTTCATTGCGGACCGCTGCCCTGAGGTAAACGTCCTGCCTGCGCTGGATACCACCTTTTACGGAGCCAATCTTTCCAGCGGGGAATGGAAGGAGATGTGTGCAGGCTGCGGGGCCTGCGTGTTACATCTGACCGGGGGGCTTTGCCCAGTTGCAAGGTGTGCCAAGAGCCTTTCCAATGGGCCCTGTGGAGGCTCACAGGAAGGCCGGTGCGAAATTCATCCCGATGTTGCCTGTATCTGGCAGCAGATCTATGACAAGCTATCAGGACTTAACAGGTCAGATGACATGAAGAATATAATGCCAATGCGCGACTGGACCACTGCTGGCCACGGCGGGCCGCGTCGCAGAATCAGGGAGGACTTGCTGCCGTGAAAGCAGGAAGCAATCTGGAAAATGTATTGCGCTCGGGTGCCTTTGCGGTTACAGGCGAACTTGGGCCGCCCAAAAGCGGGGATCTGCAGCTGGTGAGGAAAAAGGCCCGGATTCTTAAGGGCCACGTGGATGCTGTAAATATCACGGACTGCCAGACGGCAATTGTTAGGATGTCCAGCCTTACGGCTGCCCTTGCAGCACTATCCGAGGGTGTGGAGCCGGTAATGCAGATGACATGTCGTGACAGGAACAGGATCGGCATGCAGGCAGATATCCTGGGAGCATCGGCCCTGGGGCTGAAAAATTTGCTTTGCCTTACAGGTGACCACCAGAAATTCGGCAACCATCCCCAGTCAAAGGGCGTCTTTGACATGGATTCTATCCAGCTCCTTCAGATGGTAAAGGGCATGCGGGATGATAAGAAATTCCAGTGTGGCGAGGAAATAAAGGGAAACGAACCCAGGCTGTTTCTCGGCTGTGCAGCCAATCCCTTTGCCGATCCCTTTGAATTCAGGCCCGTAAGGCTTGCAAAAAAGGTGGCTGCAGGGGCTGATTTTGTTCAGACACAGATAATTTACAATGTGGACAAGTTTGCCAAGTTCATGGAGATGGTGCGGGATCTGGGGGTACATGAACAATGTTTTATCCTTGCAGGGGTCACCCCGCCAAAATCCCTGGGCATGGCAAGATACATGAAAAAGTTTGTGCCGGGCCTTGATGTTACAGATGATGTGCTTTCAAGGCTGGCGGATGCCTCTGACCAGAGGGAAGAGGGCATCAACATATGTGTTGACATAATAAACCAGGTCAGGGAGATCCCCGGTGTTGCCGGGGTTCATGTCATGGCCATAGAATGGGAAGAAGCAGTGCCCGAGATAGTAAAGCGGGCAGGGCTTTCCCAGCGTCCTGATCCAGAAGGTGTCATTCCTGTGCTCCAGAGCTCCGAGTCTATTGAGCGAGCTGTGGAAGAGGCCAGGAAAGAGGTGAGAATAGAGCTGGAGGAAGAACTGGAAAGGGCCAAGACAGAGGCACAGGCTTCCCGTGAGCTGGTTATTAAGGAAAAGGAAAAAGTGGCCTCTGAGATTACAGATCTCAAGAAGCAGATAGAGGAGGCAAGGACTATGGCAAGCCGTAAAGAGGCCGAAGTCCAGAAACTTACGGAAGAAATAGAAAAGGCAAAGAAGGAACTCGAGGCAAGGCAGGCCCTGGGTCATACAGGACCATCAGCCGTGGCACCTGAACCCCCTCATGGCCCTGCAGCCCCAGGCATGTCACCTTCGCCAGGCCCCCTTTCCAACAGGGAACAGAGGGTGCTTGAGTCCCTGAATTTGGGTTTGCAGGCCCTGAAGAACGTACTGGGCCTCGATGACTCACAGTTTGAGGCCTTGAGAAGATTCCTGGAGGCCGAGTTCATGCTTCAGCTTGGACAGGTTGCAGCCCCGGCTGCCCCGCCTGTACCCCCGCCCCCGGGGCCTGAGTTGCATGAACCTGCACCGCCTGCGCCAGAGGCTGTTTCACCGGCACCAGCGCCACAGGAGACCGCACCACCGCAGGAGGCGGTAAAAGAAGAAAAGCCTGCCAGGAACAAAGAGGTGGTGAATCTGGTGGCCAAGGGCAACTTGGCCCTCCATAGCGGGGATTACAATGGTGCCATAGATGCATTTGAAAAGGCACTTGGAATCGATGCCACAGATGAAAAGGCCCGGGCTGGGCTTGCCCAGGCAAAGGCTGCCCTGGAAAAGGAACTT
>QOAL01000161.1 GCA_003978135.1 Thermodesulfatator sp. | reverse complement strand
ATCCAGAGGCCTACCATCACTTCACCAATCATCCCCAGTGGACCAGAAGGACCTTTGATCGGGAAGAAGGTCAAGGGATCGCCATGTTTAGAAATGCGGTTTCCTATATCAGGGAAAATATCCTCTGAGCCGGGTGTGTTTGGCGGTTCATGATTTCCTTGCCATATGAATCCTGAACATACTGCAGACAGCCGGCAACTGCTGGAAGGTGAGGAGTATCCGGCCAGGAAACTGATACTGTTCCTGGTACAGTTCAGGAGGTTTATCCTGGAGCTGGTAATCTCCTTTTTTATACTCACTTTTATTTTTTATTGGTACGCTCCGGACATACTCCTTTTTTTACAAGTGGATCTCGATCAAAAACTGGCATTTTTCGGGGTCATGGAACCGGTGCTCGCCCTTTTGAAGATTGCAAGTGTGTTGGCAATCCTTGTCCTTGCCCCGTGGGTCCTGTGGAGAATAGCCCAGGTCATGGTAGCTACAGTTGGCCTGACCAAGGCCTTTGCTGCCATCCTTGTTGTATGTGGGCTGTTACTTTTCTATGCAGGTGCGTCCTTCTGTTTTTTCGTAACCCTGCCCTTTGGCATCAACTTCCTTTTGGGATACCAGTCAGAAATCGTAAAACCAGTCATCAGCGTGGGAAAATTTGTCAACTTTACAGGGCTTTTCTTGCTGGGCTTCGGGCTTATATTCGAGATTCCACTTGTTATGACCATCCTGTGCAGACTGGGAATATGCCACTATTCCACGTTCAGCAGGATTCGTCGCTACGCAATACTCGTAATTGCCATCCTGGCTGCAATCCTTACCCCTACCCCTGATGTGATAAACATGGCCCTTATGGGGATTCCCCTGTATCTTCTCTATGAAACAGGCATATTAATAGCCCGTCTAAACAGCCGGGACTGATGCTTTGCATTTTACATTACTTGACAAGGGCGTCCTGCAATTTATATTGTAATTTTTCTTTTTTAAACGGACAGAAGTCCTGAATTGAGCTCGGGCCAGGGTGCATGGCCTGACTATGGCTGTTTTTTGCAGGTCTTCAGCGGTTGTTAGAAGTCCGTCATGGCCCTTTATTAGGAGCCGGAAACAAAAGTAAGTGAAACAGATGCCGGTACAGAACGCCGACAAGAAAAATATTATGTTGATAGAAACACACGTACAGGTAGCAGACATCCCGGAAGAGGGATTGTTCCTGAATTTTGAAGAGCTTGCAGGTCTCATTGGCGACCTGGATGAATTCAGTTCAGTATCTCATGCCTCGGGCAGACTGGAGCTTCATAAGTCAGGCGCCGAAGTTCAGATATCAGGATGGGTTCGTGGCAAGATGAACCTCTCCTGCGACAGGTGCCTTGCATCCTTTGCTTTCCCGGTTGATGCCAGTTTTTTTTATCTTCTCAAGCCGTCTAAAGAGTTTCACAGGGAAATTGAACCGGATCATGAAGTCACAGGTGACGAAATCCATGTCTATTGGTATGAGGACGGACTGATAAGGGCCGAGGAACTGTTCAGGGAGCAGATACTTCTTCAGCTTCCCATGAGGGTTCTTTGCCGGGAGGACTGCCGCGGGCTATGTGCCGGATGCGGAGCAGACCTAAACCGGGAAGAGTGCAGGTGCCAAGAGGTGGTCAATCATGGCCCTTTTTCCGCTCTTGCCGGGCTTAAAACTATTCAAAATTAAACTGCGCACCATTAAGAAAAAATAAATATAAAAATTTTCATAATCGGAGGATATTGAAATTATGGCTGTACCAAAGAGAAAGATATCAAAATCCAGGCGGGGGAACAGACGTTCCCATGACGCCCTCAAAAAACCCGCTATTTCGACATGCCCGCAATGTGCTGAACCTAAGGCTCCCCACAGGCTCTGCCCCCACTGCGGAACGTACAAGGGGAAAGATTTCTTTGCAGAAGACGAATAACCACAGGAAGAGTAGCTGATGGCCATTGCCCTTGATGCCATGGGTGGCGATCATGGCGCATCCATTCTCGTTGAAGGTGCGGTTGCCGCTGCCAGGGATCTTGATACTGAAATTATACTGGTAGGCCGTTCAGGCCTTCTGGCCAATGAGCTGAAAAATGCCGGTGGAACGGGACTGCCGATTGCCATACAGGACGCATCCCAGGTTGTCAGCATGGATGAAGCTCCGTCTGAAGCCCTTAGGAAAAAGAAGGATTCTTCCATAAGGGTTGCCTTTGACCTTGTCAACAAGGGACGGGCCCATGCCGTGGTAAGTGCCGGGAACTCCGGTGCTACCCTGGCCACAGCCATGTTTATTATGGGCAGGATCAAGGGTGTTAGACCGGCCATTGCCACCCTGCTTCCCACGTTAAAGGGGCAGTCACTTATCATAGACGTGGGCGCCAACGTGGATTGCAAGCCCCATCACCTTCTCCAGTTCGGCATCATGGGTTCTCTTTTTGTTAAGGAGGTCAACAAGAAAAATCTGCCCACAGTGGGCCTCCTCAGTATAGGAGAAGAAGGTTCCAAGGGAAATCAACAGGTAAAGAAGGCCTTTGATTTACTGGCTGGAAGCGACCTGAACTTTGTGGGTAACGTGGAGGGCAGGGACATCTTCCGCGGGGAAGTGGATGTGGTGGTGTGTGACGGATTTGTCGGCAATATTTGTCTCAAGCTCAGCGAAGGCCTGGCAGAGGCCATACTCACCATGCTTAAGAGCGAACTTGCAGGAAGCATCCTTGCCTCTTTGGGTTACGGCCTGGCGAAAAATGCATTTAGGAGGTTCCGCAAGAGAGTGGATTATTCAGAGATCGGCGGGGCTCCACTTCTGGGTATAAAGGGGGTTGCCATTATATGCCATGGAAGTTCCAGCCCAAAGGCTGTTAGAAACGCCATTGCCGTGGCCCATAATCTGACAATGCTTGATCTGGCAGGCAAACTCGAGGCCTCCATAAACAGCCGCCGGGATTTCTTAAGGATAGTCTGAATTTTCAGCATATGACAATCAGGTCTAAAATTGCAGGAACGGGCTCTTGTGTGCCTGAACAGGTACTTACCAACAAGGATCTGGAGTCCATGATAGATACGTCTGATGAATGGATAACCACCAGGACTGGCATCAGGCAACGGCACATTGCACCCCAGGGTCAGAATAACTCGGATCTTGCTGCCGAGGCATCAATGGCAGCCCTTTCCATGGCGGGTGTGGATGCATCCGAGCTGGATCTAATTATCGTAGGGACCTTGACACCTGATATGCCAATGCCCTCGGTTGCCTGCCTGGTGCAGAGAAGGCTGGGAGCCACCAATGCAGGGGCATTTGATGTAGCTGCCACATGCTCGGGATTTCTATACAGCCTTTCCATTGCTGATAAATTTATAAAGGAAGACCCCTCCAGAAAGATTCTTGCCATTGGAAGCGAGGTGCTTTCAAGGAGGACCAACTGGGACGACAGGACTACCTGCGTACTCTTTGCAGATGGTGCAGGCGCAGCTGTTGTCACTGGTTCCCAGGATGAAAGCGGTATTCTGTCCACCTGTCTCCATGCGGATGGCTCTGTCTGGGATCTGCTGACCATACGCGGCCTTGGTACAGCTTATCCTGTGGATCAGGAGCTTCTTTCCAAGGGATGGCAGTATATTGAAATGAAGGGCAAGGATGTATTCAAGCACGCGGTCAAGGCCCTGGAATCAGTGGCACACGAATCCATGGCCAAGGCGGGCTGGAGCAATGATGACCTGGACCTTCTCATTGCCCATCAGGCCAACATAAGAATTCTGGATTTTTTAAGGGAGAGGTTGAATCTTCCAAAGGAGAAGGTCTTTATCAATATTGATAAGTATGGTAATACCTCAGCGGCAAGCATCCCCATTGCACTGGATGAGGCAAATCGGTCAGGTAAGCTGAAAAAGGGGGATAATGTTTTGCTTATATCCTTTGGAGGAGGCTTCACCTGGGCAGGAGTGACAATGCGCTGGTAGTTCCTGGGTTGGCGTATATTTAGAGGGCGATAGAAGGGGCTCGTTTAATGAGTAATGTAAATTATTTCCTTACAGAAGAACAGCAAATGATCGTGGATCTGGTCCGCCAGATTACAGATGAAAAGATAATCCCTGTCAGGGCAAAACTGGATGAAACTGAAGAGTTTCCATGGGATATAATGAAGGACCTTGCCCAGGCCGACCTTTTTGGCCTTTACATACCTGAAGAATATGGTGGGCTTGGAGGAGGTTGTTTCGAAAACTGCCTGGCTGTTGAACAGATGGCCAGGGGCTGCATAGCTATCACCACGACCTTTGCTGCAAGTGCCCTGGGTGGTTATCCAATATATCTTTATGGCTCGGATGAACAGAAGGAAAGATATCTTCCAGAGATAGCAGAGGGTAAGCGACTTGTTGCCTTTGGCCTTACGGAAGCCAGCGCAGGAAGTGATGCTGCTGCCATAAAGACCACTGCAGTGCAGGACGGAGACTACTGGGTGCTGAATGGTACCAAACAGTGGATTACAAGTGGTGGAGAGGCAGAGATATATACCATTATCGCCATGACAGACAAGGCAAAGGGTGCAAGAGGTGCATCTGCATTTATTGTGGAAAAGGGCGACGAGGGATTCAGCTTCGGCAAGAAGGAAAAGAAGATGGGGTTGTCATCGTGGGTGATGGCTCTGGTTCTGTTGTAAAAGTCACTAGCTCCTTTGTGACTTTAAAAAACCTAAGAATAACTCATAGTGGAGATAGACACGATAAGTTAGATGGCGCAATAAGTTTAGAAAATGTAAAACATTGTGAGATAAACACCGTTCATATAGATGATTGTCTTTTTGGAATTGATTTTCAAAACACAAGCAATTCAAAAATTATAAACAATTATATAACTTCCAAAGATAGTAGTATTGGTCTTAGAGGAGATGGTATTCGTCTTTGGTATTCAAATGACAACCTAATTGAAAACAACACTCTTTATAAGTCAAGAGATATAGTAGTTTGGTACTCTCACAAT
>QOAL01000076.1 GCA_003978135.1 Thermodesulfatator sp. | reverse complement strand
TCCTCTTTAGTTTCTGGGGGGAACATTGCCTGTTTGTTTCATGGTCTGAGATTCACCAAAAGCCGCTGTGCAGGCTAAATAACCTTTCTGGATACACAGCCTGACAATCTTACAAACCCTGGTGCGGCTAAAACCGACTTCTCTCTGCAGAAATCTTGAGAAAAAAGTGTCTCATCCCTCAACTAATGTCCATCCAAAAATAGGCAATTTTGTTCGAAGGCAAGGCGCAAGGAGGCGAAAAAGCGCAGTGTACTGGGCGTACATGAGCATTTTTCGCCGACGAGCAACGCAGTCATCGGGCAAAAGGGCCATTTATGGGGGGACATTAGCTATTAGGGCACACCGGGGAAATGTTCCCTTTCAAGTTTCATCCCCTGCTTCCGAAAAGAAATAAAGACGCAGCTGTTTTTTAGCAAGGATTTTAGCATCTAAATGATTAAAGCTAGATTGTTTCTGGGATAAATTATCATGAAAAGGGCTCAAAATACCCTGGGCAAGGCACTGGTATTCCGTGCCGGTCCCAGATCATGGGCAGCTGAACTGAACCGGATAAGAGAAGTGGTCAGAACAGACAGTGTGGATTCTCTGCCAAATGCCACTTCCAAGGTAGCCGGGGTTATAAGTGTAAGGGGCGAAATAATCCCTGTGCTGTCTGACTCCTGGTGTGGCAGGCAAAATGAATCAACCGAGAAGCCTTCCAGGAATATCCTGTTACTCCAGTCAGGAGATGAAATAGTTGGGCTTGCCATAGAACATGTCCACGGCATCGAGGACATTCACGCCTATGACATGGGGGACGATGCAGGAGAAGTTGATTTGGGCCGGGACCTTATTTCATGCTCTGTATTGGTCTCAAATTCTGGAGCAGTGCCGCTACTGGATGTAAGGCTGGTAGTTGAATATCTGAAAAAGGCTGATTCTCCTGCTACCTCTGGCTTGGAAAAACAAGATGCAGGCGGTTTGACAGATACACCAGCCATTGATGTTATTAAACAGAGTTGATGAGAATTCAGGGAGGTTTACATAAATGAAAACCAAAGGCATGGCCATTAAAAGCAATCTGAATGACTGGAGCCTCCAGCGCAAACTTTTTGTCCTCATTGCAATAATTGTGGGGTTGGCTGTGGGTGTTCAGGGATATCTGTACCTGAACCAGCAGTTTCAGCTAAAAGAAGAAGGGGAACGTCAGCTTCTGGCAGAGGCCAGTTCTCTGGCACAGAACCTGAACATCTTTATGGACAGCCGGGTAAATGATATGAGGACCCTTTCGCATTTAGATCTTATACGGCTGGCAGTAAATATAGGCGGGGGCCAGGGCGGTACCAATTCTTTCCTTGGCAGCATGGTGAAACAGTATGGCTATTATGAAAACATCATGGTTCTTGATCCGTCGGGAAAAATCCTGGCTTCCAGCAATGAAAAAATAATAGGCAGGAAATTTGACGATGCAGTAGGGAAGGTATCCAGTCAAGACGGTCAGGTTTCTATCGTTGGTCCTGTACAAAAGCCCTTTGAGCTTTCAGGGGCCAAGGGGTCGCCGTGGTCCATATACCTCGTATCCCCTATAATGGAAAATAATAACTTGGTGGGTGTGATTGCGGGCTTCCTAAACTGGAAATCCGTCTCATGGATTATCAGCCGAACCAATTTCTACCTGACAAATGAGGCCAAGGATGCCTTTATCATCGACGAAAATGGCAGGATTATTATCCATAAAGATATTAACCGTATAAACAAGAAACTGCCTTCATGGAAGCCAGGCAAAATCAGTTCGGGTGTATCTGTAACAGAAGCCCAGGGCGGGGATAAACTGGTTCTTGGCTCGGCCCTAATTCCCATGAAAAAAGACATGACCTCAAGCCGTTGGCTGGCAGTGGTCATAGAACCTGAATCTGCGTTGACAGCAAATCTTTCCAAGATGACCATGCAGGGACTTGCAGGAAATGCTGCAATATTCTCCCTTCTCGTACTTCTAACCTATTTATTGAACAGAAACGTTATCAAACCGGTTGTAGCGACTGCTGATCTCATGAGAAAAACGGCTGAGAATTTCGACCTTACCGGAAGGCTGGAGGTAAAAAGTGGCGATGAAATCGGCCAGATGGCTTCTGCTGTCAATACCTTTCTGGAAAATCTGCAAAATACCTTTAAGGGCGTGATGCAGACCACTTCTAAATTTGTCCAGTCCAGTGAAAACATATACAACATCGCGGCCAGCATTACAGAAAATGCCAAGAGACAGGCACAGAATTCAGACGAAGTTCAAAAACGTATTTCACTCATGGGTCAGACCGCCTCTGAAGTTGCAGCCCACGCAGAGTCATCAGCTCAGCTGGCAAGAGATGCAGCAAAGATTATCCAGGACATGGCCCACACCTCGGAACAGATAAATGAATTTTCCGGGAAAAACAAGGAAGGAGCCATCCAGGCCGCCAATACCGTCAAGGAAATGGGTGCTACAGCCAAACAGGTACAGGCCAGGGCTATTGCACAGGCCGAGGCGGCTGAAAAAACAGCAGACAACCTGAAGGAAATGGCTCGTAAGCTCCAGGAAATGGCCCATGAGTCACAGAAGGCCGCATCCCAGGCTGGGGAAACCCTCAGGAGTGCTGAAGAGGGCCGACAGGCCATGAAGCAGACCCTGGAGGGCATGTCTGCCATTGCCTCCAGTTCTGAACAGGTGAAGGAGATTGTCTATCTGATTTCGGATATTGCAGAACAAACCAACCTCCTAGCCCTTAATGCAGCTATCGAGGCAGCCAGGGCAGGAGAACACGGACGCGGTTTTGCCGTGGTTGCCGAGGAAATCAGGAAACTTGCAGACAGGACTGCTGAATCTACAAAGGAAATTGAGACCCTGATTGGTGAAAGTACAGAAAATGTAAAGAAGGGAATGCAGCTGGCATCGAAGAGTGCCCAGTCTCTTGAAAACCTTCTCGAAACTGTGGAGCGGGGAAGCGAAGTTACCATGAATATATCCCATTCCTCAGACAGGCTTGCCGGGTCCGTAGACAACATCCTGGAGTCCACAGGTGACCTGGAAAAACTGGCAGACTCCATCAAGGATATGACCCAGCTTCAGGCTGTACGCAGGCAGAAGGCAGAGGACGCCATTTCAGACCTGCTGAAATTGACAGAAGAAATCATGAACGCAGCTAATACCAGTACATTGACCTCTCGTTCAGCAGTAGAGACGGCAGAAAAGGTAGTTGAAAATTCCGGTGAAATTACAGCGAGAACGGCCAAACAGAGAGAACGTAGTGCAGCCCTGCAAAAGCTCATGCAGCAACTTGCCAATACCGCCCTGCTTAATGCAAAGGGAGCTGAAGATGCGCTGGCTGCCATGGAAGAGATGGCCGCAACAGCCAAGGATGTTGAAAAGGCAATGAGAAAATTCAAGGTATCGTCCTTTGTTTAGGGCAATGGTGGGGTGGCTCAGGACATGAAACCAGCATCGGCAAACTCATATGAAGAGAAAAGGTTCCCTGTTTTTCTGAAGTGCTTGTGTTCTGCAGTAATAGTTTTGTCTTTTTCATGTTTCCTGGCCGCTCATTCCATTGGGGCTGAACAGCCAATAAGACTTGGCGTTCTTGCCAAGAGAGGATATCAAAAGGCAGTAAAACGTTGGTCCCCCCTGGCACAATACCTTTCGCAAAGAACTGGTCTGAAAACGGTCATTGTCCCTCTGAGCTTCTCCCAAGTGCCTGCTTATGTAGCTGATAACAAAATAGATCTGATTTTGGCCAATCAAAAATTTTATGTCACACTTAAGAAGAAATACGGAATCCAGGCACTTGCCACGGTCATAAATTCGCGGGGAGGGCCATTTATGGGTGGAGTAATATTCACAAAAAAGGGCAATTTTTCCGGAAGCTTGAATGACATAAAAGGAAAACGCTTAGGAATAGTATCCTTTGGATCGGGAGGTGGATTTTTAATTCAGGCTTACGACCTGCTACAAAAAGGCATTAATGTGCTCAGGGATACAGATATCAAGCCCCTGGAAGGGCAAGACTATGTTGTATACGCTGTTCTAAACGGCGCAGTGGATCTGGGTTTTGTCAGGACTGGTCAACTGGAATCCATGGCAGGGGAACAAAAAATAACACTGAAGGACTTTCAGGTCTTGTTCCCACAGCATCACCCGGATTTTCCATTGTTATGCAGCACCACCCAGTTGTGGCCAGCCTGGCCCCTGGCAGCTACAGGCCAATTGTCAGCAAATAAAGCAGCAAGGATTAAAAATGCCCTTCTCGCACTCCCCGCAGGGTCCAGGGCTGCCAGAACTGCTAAAATTAAGGGTTTTGCTCCTCCAGGTGATTATTCGCCTGTTGTCAGGGCACTGGCTGCTATTGGAGAAACCAACTGAGTTGGCTCTGTAACTGTCCAGCACCTTTGGAAAATGTTAACATTTTTCAAACGGCTTAATTTTTATGTGTTGACAAAACAGGCCGGGCTCTATAAAAATAGGCCGTTACCAATTCCCCGGTAGCTCAATCGGCAGAGCGGGTGGCTGTTAACCACTAGGTTGGCGGTTCAAGTCCGTCCCGGGGAGCCAGATTGCAAAATGGTCTTTTTTCTTCGGAGAAAAGGCCTTTTCTTTTTCGTGGGCCAGCCTGTATTGCTCATATTCGGCATGGGCCGTTTCCAGGGCCTGCAGGTGGCTGACAGTGCCGGCATCCGGGCTGTACTCCTGGATCTTTTCAGCAATAACAGCCGTGGCGGCCCGATAAATTTCACCAAAGTTGGTGGGCCGGAGAGCTGAACATGCTTGAGTGTAATTCGAGAGTGAATCTTTTCGTGTAACCAGGAGATATATGCGGCAGCAGCGGCCTGATCCCAGTTGTTCAGAAGTACCACATCTGCGTACTCACAGACTCTTACCGCCTGCGCCACCGGCCCCAGGCCGACATCCGCCTGACCCGAGGCCGCCTTCAGATCAGTAGCTCCTAACCAGCAAAACAATATTTGATTCTCCATAACGTGGTAGAATTCAGTGATTTCCGGTTAGGTTTTTGCATCCATCTGTTTTTTTCGTTTTCGTTT
>QOAL01000152.1 GCA_003978135.1 Thermodesulfatator sp. | reverse complement strand
GTAAGTGGTGGAGATTATATCCTTCTTAGTGTCCATCCAGAAATAGGCAATTTTGTTCGAGGGCAAGGCGCAAGGAGGCGAAAAAGGACAGTGTGCTGGGCGTACATGAGCATTTTTCGCCGACGAGCAACACAGTCATCGGGCAAAAGGGTCATTTATGGATGGACACTGGTTAGAAAAATGAATGGGACCAACAGGGAATACTTCCATCGAAGTTCTCATTGACTTTTCCAGACTAGATCGCGCCCTTCTATTGCCAGACAAATAAATTATTAATCAACTGTGTCATTTGACATTTTTTGTGTTTCATGCACAATTAAAAAAAGCCCTAAGGAGGTGCGTCATGTTGAAAAAATCGATTTGGATTCTACTTATTTTGATCACCCTCGTTCCATCTGCATGGGCTGATAGCCAATACGACGGATGGTATTTTGACGCCTCTTGGTCGGGCTCAGGAGTTTCTATTGAAATCCAAGGAGATACCATGTTTTCAGCGGCGTATTCCTATTATAATGGCGTTCCAGTGTGGTTTACCGGTGTTTTAAAATACAACGCGGCTGAAGATGCCTATACGGGAAAGGTACAAATATGGCAAAACGGGGCAATGTCCATGCTGCCGGCTGATCCCTTTCCCACAGACAGTGGAAATGAAACAATAAGGTTTACCTCTGCAGATCAGGCTGAAATGACCTACCGGCTTATCTGGCCCACGCAGGTCAATCCTACGAAAATAACTCTTAAAAAGTTCATGGATACCGTTGCGCCTGGAACAAATGACAACAGGCTGTCAGGCTGGTGGTGGGATCCCGCGTACAACGGTATGGGCTTTTTTCTTGAGGCCCAAGGCGGTACCCTTTTCGGAGCATGGTATCATTATGGCCCGGATGAACAGGCGCAGACCGCCTTTGGTACCTGGCTAAGCTTCAGCGGCCCGTTTGAAAACGGAGCTGCCAGTTTTTCAACGAACCTGATTCGCTGGCAGGGAGGGACGTCATGGGACCAACCCGCATACCAGACCCCGGTATCAACAGATACTGGTAACCCTATCTCGCTTAATATCAAAACAGATGGAAAAATCGATATGCATGTGGGAGGGGACCTTAACCTGGACCTGAAGCTTGAGAGGTTCCGTTTTGGTCAGGCTGAAACCGCGTCTTCCCTTGTTGGTACATGGGAATCTGCTAGCCAGGGCAACTACATGGCCTTGATACTCACAGGACCGGATGCACAAGGTTATAAAAATTATACCTGGATAAATGAATGCACTGAAATAGGATGGTATACAGTTTCCGGATCCACTATTACGTTTAACATGTACGAAACAAATTGCGGCCAAGGCAGCGGCCTTGTCGGGACGGGACAGGCTGCAACCAGAGCACCGGATCCGCAAGACTCAGATATTTCAAAGTCGTATGAGTTTTCGTGTATTGGCAAAAAACTGGATATAAAAAAGGTGGCGCTGGGTCAGCAGACCATTGATCTTCTCCTGGATTTCTATGATATTTCACTTTTTAAGAAAGTGGGAAGTGGCAGCCTTGGGATAGAAAGAGGGCGAGATTTAGGTGGATGGGAATTTAGTGTCGTCGGGCATATCCCGTTTTCCATATACGAGGCAACTTTTTTCGGGCCTGGTTCCGGGCGTTACGAGGTCTATGGTTATGGGGAAGTTAAGGGCATGATAGAGATGACCGCCTGTATCAACCTTGCCGAGAATCATTGTTGTCATTTCATCATCCAAGCTACAGGGTTGGCAGAGGTGCGGGGGTATCTTTCAACTGCACGTCCAGATTCCAATGAAGAGTGCATGCTGGGAATTGCAGTAACGGACAATCAATATTGGACTAACGACGAAATTGTTGGGTTATCAGGAGAGTGCGGATCCTGGCATATAGGCGATATTATTGACATGGGGATGCCTGTGAAGGCCCAGTGGTTGGAAATTCCCTTACAAAAGGGCTACGTCATTCATAAAGCTCCTATGTTCGAAGATTATACCCTTGAGGATATCCAGCTTACTCCTGACATCTTGTGCTATACCCATTAGGTGGTATGGGCATTAGCCGTGCTTTCCCAGGTGGGCAGGATCTTGTCCAACTGCAGGATATCAAAAAATTCAAGTGTTGTTATTAAAATTCAAAGGTGCGCCTGCTTACTTTCCAACTCGTACCGACTGCGAGTTGGTGAGGTGAATAAGTGAGGAATAAAGAAAGGGGCAATTTATTTCCTGGAAAAGTTTTTCCATTTGTGAAAAAGTTTTCCTCTTTTTTCCGTTTAGAGCTTTTTTAGCTGGGAAAATTCGTCTTTTTCGGAATGTTTGATCAAAAAATAAGGTACGGTGGTTGCTGTTATACTATTGGAAAAAATGAGGGGAGATTCATTGAAAAATGGAGAAAAGCAGCGCAGTTACCATAGATTTTGATGAACTTTGCAGGCTCTATGAACTTGATCCTGAGGAATTTGAAAAACATAGAAGACAGATCATAGAAGAGGAGATATCAAGGCGTCCTCCAGAGGTGCAGGAAAGGCTCAGGAAGTTCCAGTGGGTCTTGGATATGAAGCGAAGACGTTGCAAGAATGCCCTGGAAGCCTGTTTCATGTTCCATGAGATGCTCATGGAACATGTCTACGGGGAAAACGGGCTTCTTAAGAATCTTGACCGTCTGATTGATGCGGCAAAAGGAGTAAATGTTAACTCGCCTGTTCCTGTGGAAGTTGATACAAAGGTCCTGAAATTTAATCCGCCAGGGCCTTCAAAACACGCGAGCTGCGGGTAAGGCTACAAAGGGAGCATTTCCTGTTTACCAAATAGAATTTTTTTATGTGCGGGCCTTTTTCAGGAGTTTTAGGACAGCCTGCAGGATTTCTCTGGCTTCCTTCAGGTCCATGAACAAAATACCTCCGATGTACACAGCAACCCCTATGGCAATAGTTATCAATACCTGAAGAGCAAGGCCCGCCGTATTTTCACCAATGTCAGTCCACATGGCGGAATAATAGACCGCTGCTGCCATAACAGCGGTTGCCAATGCAATCTTTGCAAGTGCAGTCATGAGTCTTTTCACAGGATAGCCCCCTGTTTTTTTGTACAGGATCACAGCCAGGAACAAGAAATTGAAGATTATGGTCACAGAGGTGGAAAGGGCTATGGCCCTGTGTTGAAATTTTTCCAGGGTGAACAGGATAATGACTATGTTGGCTGCCACAGAGAGAAAACTTCCAATAACCGGCCATTTGGTATCATCAAGGGCATAATACACAGGGACAATTATCTTTACTGCCGAATACGCCATGAGGCCTATGGAATAGAATTTCAGGGCCTGGGCCGTCATAACCGTGTCGAACTGCGTGAAATGACCATGCCTGAAAATCAGGCCTATTACTGGTTCTGCCAGGAGCCAGAGGCCTGCTGCGGCTGGAAGGGTGAGTGCAAAGGCAAGTATCAGGGAAGACACAAGGGTATCTCCAAGCTCTTCGGAGGCCCCCTGGGCCGCCTGCCTTGCTATCATGGGAAGAGTGGCCACAGAAAGGGCAACACCGAAAAGGCCTATGGGGAACTGCATGAGCCTGAAGGCATAGTTCAGCCAGGCGACGCTTCCCTCAGCACATCGTGATGCAAAGTTGGTATTAACGAATATGTTTATCTGGGTAGCTGACAGACCGATAATGGCAGGAATGATAAGGCGCCCCATTTTCCTCAGCCCAGGGTCCTTGAGGTCTATCAAGGGCCTGTATCTGAAGCCCTCCTTTTTTACACACGGAAGCTGAATCAGGAGCTGGAGCCCGCCGCCGGCCAGGGTGCCTACTGCCATGCCGTATATGGCAGGATAACCCATGGCAGGAATGGTAAGCGCCAGGCCGCCACCAACGATAATGGAGGCAAGATTGAAGCAGCTTGATGCAAAAGCCGGTATAAAAAAATAACCCCTTGTATTCAAAAGCCCCATGATGAGCGCAGAAAGGCTTATGAATACCAGGAACGGGAACATGATCCTGGTGAGAATTGTAGAGAGTTCTATTTTGCCAGGTATCAGGGCAAATTCAGGCGCCATGAGCATTACCAGGTCTTTGGAATAAAATATCCCCAAGACGCAGATGATCGAGATAATAATGCTTATTGAGGTCAGGACGTTGTTTACCAGCCTCTGGGTGTCTTCAGGCGCCTTTTTTTCCTGGTATTCGGTAAAGACCGTCACAAAGGCAGAGCTCAGCGCTCCCTCGGCAAAGAGGTCTCTCAAGAGATTGGGGATTCTGAATGCCACCACAAAGGCATCCATGGAGGTGCCTGCCCCGAAAAGGCCTGCCAGGACCTGCTCCCTTACAAGGCCAAGGATTCGAGACAGAAAGACCGCAGCACTTACGGACTTTGCCGAACTGGCAATGCTGGCAGCAGCACTGGGCTGGCTGGAAGACATGAGCCCCTTCAGACCTTTTTATCCGAATCAGGCCGGGATTGCCCTTTGAACCTGAGACGAGGACCCCTGGGGGTGTCCATGAGTTCTATGCCAAGGCCGAGAAGGGTTTTCCTGATCTGGTCGGCGTGGTGAAATCTCTTTTCCTGCCTGGCCCTTTCCCGTTCTTCAATGAGCTCCATGGCCCCTTGAGGCAGCTTTTTTCGTGTAATCGTAAAATCCAGAACCGCCAGCAGTGAATCAAATGTCTTGAAGGTCTTTATTATGGATTCGGCATCCTTCTGGTTTATCTGGCCTGCTCCAATCATGGGATTTGTCTTTCTTATGAAGGAAAAAACCGCACCCAGGGCTGCTGAGGTGTTCAGGTCATCAAGCATGGCAGCAAAAAAATCCCTTTTCAGCCTGCAAAGGCCCTTTTTTACCTGCCTGGATTCCTCTTCCTCCGGCCTCAAGTAAAGACAGGTGTTCAGGTCTGATTTGAACACGTCTATCCTGGAAAGTCCGCGGCAGGCGTCTTTCATGGCTTTAAAGGAAAATGTTACCGGTTTCCTGTAATAGGATCTCAGCAGAAAGAAGCGGATCTGTCGGCCAGTAAAGCCTTCTTTAAGGAGTTCCTTCACTGTTATTACGTTTTTGTTTTTGGGCGACATCTTCCTGCCCTGG
>QOAL01000053.1 GCA_003978135.1 Thermodesulfatator sp. | reverse complement strand
AGAGCCGGAGTAAACCAGGTCCAGGGAACCATGAACGGTTTTGGAGAAAGGTGTGGCAATGCCAATCTTTGTTCCATTATTCCGGCACTTGTGCTCAAGATGGGCTATGAGTGCCAGGCTGGGAAGAATCTGCATGAACTCACGGGCACTGCGCGGTATGTCTATGAAATAGCGAATCTTGCACCAAATAAATACCAGCCATACGTGGGGGCCAGTGCATTTGCCCACAAGGGGGGCATCCATGTCAGCGCTGTTGAACGAAATCCAGAAACCTATGAACACATAAGGCCAGAATTGGTTGGAAATGTTCAGAGGATTCTTGTCTCGGATCTTTCCGGGAAAAGCAACATCCTGGCCAAGGCAAGGCAGTTTGGGCTGGATCTTGACAGCAATGATCCCCTTGTCATGGAAATCGTATCCAGGCTGAAGGAACTTGAGGCCCAGGGCTTTCAGTTCGAGGGTGCAGAGGCATCCTTCGAACTCCTTATGAGGCGGGCAAGCGGCACCCAGAGAAAGTATTTTGATTTACTGGGATTCAGGGTAATTGACCAGAAGGTCAAGGAAGATGAGCCTCCACAGGCAGAAGCCACAGTGATGGTGAGGGTAGGGGGAAAGATAGAACATACGGCAGCGGTGGGAAATGGTCCTGTGAATGCCCTGGACAATGCTATCAGAAAGGCCCTTGAAACCTTTTATCCTCAATTGAAGGACATGAGCCTGGTTGACTACAAGGTGCGTGTCCTGCCTGACAGTCCTGGCACAGGGGCCAAGGTCCGTGTATTGATCGAGTCCAAGGACAGCAGTGACAAATGGGGCACAGTCGGAGTGTCACATGACATCATAGAGGCAAGCTGGCAGGCCCTTGTGGACGGCATCCGGTACAAGCTTATGAAAAGTGAAGGAAAGAGTCAGAAATCCCGTTAGGACCACGTTACTGGACCCGAAATATCTGCTTCTTTTTGTCTGTTTTTTCATTGTCCTTGTCTGTATTAGACATGCAGCATTCCGTGGTCATGGGGGCATGTCTGTCCAAAATCAGACGCCAGGGGCTGTAATAGCCCAGGGAGATGCCAGGTCCTTCCTGTACTTTGAACCTGCTGATATAAACAGGATCGATCTCGAAGGACTTGTACTGATTCCCGGTATAGGTCTGACCAGTGCCCAGAAGATTATGGATTTCAGGGACCAGTTTGGATTTATCCTGGACATTGAGGAGCTTTATCAACCAGCAGGGCCTTTCGGATATAAAAAGATGGCCGTATTAAGGCAATACCTGAAGGCTGGGGACGGCAGGTAATGGGAGCATTTTTTACCTCTATTGAATGAACAGTTACCCTGTTTTTTCAGTCTCTCATCAGGCAATTAAGAAAAATGGCAAGTAGAGGATGAAGATCGCTATGAATTCAAGTCACGGAGCAGAAATAATAGCCATGGCAGGCAAAGGTGGTACAGGAAAGACCACCCTTACTGCCCTTCTAATAAAATATCTCGTTGAATCCGGCATGACCCCGGTACTGGCAGTAGATGCGGATGCCAATGCCAATCTGAACGAGCTTCTCGGGCTTAAGGTGGATGTGACCCTGGGAGAGATCAGGGACAGGATGAAGACCGAGACCCCCCAAGGCATGACCAAGAATGAATTCATGGAATTTCACATAAACCAGGCAATAATAGAGGCTACCGGCTTTGATCTGCTGGTCATGGGCCAGCCGGAAGGGCCTGGATGTTACTGTATGGCAAACTCCATTCTTGCACAGGTCATGGAAAAGCTTGCCAGAAACTACAGGTATCTGCTTGTGGATAACGAGGCAGGCATGGAACATCTGAGCAGACTTAATCTCAGGAAGATTCATACCCTTTTCGTGGTATCGGATCCATCAGCCCGGGGTGTTCTGACTGCTGCAAGGATAGCCGATCTGACAAAATCACTCCAGGTTGATGTAAAACAGAAGGTGCTGGTGGTAAACAGGGTTCCAGAGGATATTCCTGAAGCACTGGACAACCATGTCAAAGATGCAGTTGCAAAGACCGACTTGAATTTCGGGGGATACCTGCCTGCAAGCCAGGAGATTTTCCAGAAGGAGATGGCACAGGAATCCCTGCTGGATCTTCCCCAGGAGACTCCTGCAGTCAGAAATGCATTTGAAATTTTCAGGAAATTTCTCGGATAGTCAAGCGGTCTTCGCGTAACCCATCACAGGGCGCTATTTTTTCAGGTTTGCCTGTGTCTCAGGGACCTGGTTGGGACTGGATTTCCGGTTCGCAAGGGTTCTTTCCAGTGGCTATTGTGCATCAGAGGTGGATTCTCCAGCGGCATTACTTTTTCCTGGAACAGAATGTTGGATTTTTCCCGTGTCTGTCTGCAGGGATAGCCGGTAGGATGCTTTTATCTTCTTGGTCAGGCTGGCCGCGTCCATGTAGTCGAGTTTGTGATATTGTTCAAATTTCTTCGCCAGCTCATAGGCTTCTGACAGTTTTCCCTGGAGATAAAGATATTTCATTTTCTGATAATTTTTGTCAATCTCTGCCAGAAATACCCGTTTTTGTTTAAGCCGTTCTGCTTCCTTTGTGACAGACTGCAACCTGGATTCAGGTGGCCCTATGAACATGGCAACTGCCATTGCCAGGACCAATATGCCAAAAAGTGTTGTTATTGCCCTTTTAATCATCCTGTTTACCCAATGACCAGTTCAATTAATTTATACATTACAGGCAGGGTCAGAAAGCTCAAGAAAATGCCAAGCCCTACCAGGGCAGCAGTAAGCCTTGGAGCCAAATCTGTCAAGATGGCAAGTGCGCCGGCAGACACCATGGGAGGCATGCCGGCTTCAAACACAGCAACCTGTGCAGGCTGGCCGTCAAGACCAAGGAGCCGAACCAACAAGAGTGCTGAAAGGGGCGCAAATACCAGTTTTAAACCGAGTCCCACAGAAAGAGGGACAAGACCGCCTGGTTCAACTTTAAGTCTCAACTGATACCCCACTGCGATCATGACCAGGGGCACCAGTGTGCCGCCCAGGGATTCCAGAATCTGCCTGGCCACGTGGGGATAATCAAGGTCTCTGACCAAAAATGCAGTTACCAATGCAATGAAAGGGGGAAATGTTGCGATTTTTGTGATGATCTCCCTGACGCCGGGGGCTGTCTTCCCAGTTTTACCATAGATGGCCAGGATAAAAGTACCATAGGTGGCAAGTGCCAGGAAGGAGCCGAGCTGGTCGTAAATTACTGCATAGGATATGGCGGCGTCTCCGAAAAACGCCTTGACCATGGGAATGCCAAGAAAGGATGTGTTCCCCAGGGGTATCATCAGGAGAAGGCAGCCTGTAAGGGGTTTCGGCCAGTTGAGCATTTTTGAAATTGCAAGGACTGCACCAGCAGAGACAAGGACCATTATCCATGGCAGCAGGGCCACGAAAAAGAGCTCTGAGCCCAGGGCCATTTCCGGGATCTTCAGGAGTACCAGGGCTGGCAGAGAAATATATATGACAAACAGGTTCAGGCTGTTGGCAAAGCTTTCTGGAAATTTACCAAGCCTGCGGAAAAATATTCCCAAAAAGAGATAGAAAATGGTAATGATAAAGTTTTCCATAGATAGTGTCTGTGTTCAGGCAGTATTTATCCGCGGCCAAGCTGGCTGCTGGGCAACGGCTCCCTCCCCGGCGGCTTTTGTTAAATCCTGAAAGAAAAGTCCGTCCTCAGGCCATGAGTACAGGCAATCCCCCCACAAGATAGCTTGTCTGCAGGCCTGTTTTGCCGTGTATCTGTACCATTCTTAATCCGAGACCTTGGCTATTTCCTTTCCAACTGCATATTCCAGCTCGGCCAGGGCTGAAAGCTCAAGGGCCAGGGAGGAAAAATATTCACTTCTGGCTCGAGTCAGTCTGGATTGGGCATCCAGGGTATCTGTATTTGATGCAAGCTGCTGCCTGTACCTTGCCCTGTTCAGTTGATAATCCTCTAATGCCTGTTCAAGTACAGATTTGGCAACCTGTACCCCTTCTTTGGCATCCATCCACAGCAAGAATGCATTTTTAACCTCAAAGCGCACGTGATCCTTGACATCCTGTAGGCTGATCTGTGCCTGTCTAAGCCTGGATTCAGCAGCAGCCACCTTGTCCCTGCTCTGGCCCCAGGAGAATAGTTCCCAGGTGGCATTGACCATGACCTGGGCCATGTCGTGATCTCCATAGGGATTGTCTGAGACATCCGGTGTAACACCCTGTTTGGAATAGCTGGCCGTAAGGTCTATTCTTGGAAAAAATTCACTTTCAGCAATGCTAACCTCATGCCTGGCCTTCTCCTCTATCTTTTCAGCCTGTTTCATCTCTGGTCTGTTGGAGAATGCCATTTGGTAGAGATCCTCCAGGGAAAGTTCAATGCCGGTTTCCCTGAGTTCATCCTCAAGCAGTACAGGCGCATTAAGAGGGCGCTTAAGCACCAGGTTCAACCTGTTTTTAGAAAGTTCAAGATCATGTCTTGCCTTGACTAGCTGGAGCTTGCCCTGGTTGAGTTCAACCCTGCTTTGGAGAAGATCGGTCTTGGGTCTCAGCCCTATGCTGAAAAAGGCCTGCACGTCGGAAAGCTGGGCATTCAACCGATCAAGTGCAGCCTTTGCCTCTTCAAGAAGCCTCAGGGCTTTCAAAACCTCGTAAAATGCCTGTTTTGTTTCTTTGATAATTTCATTTCTGGCCTGGGAAAAGGCCAGGGAGGCAAGGTCTGCCTCGATGTTTGCAGCCTTGTACCTGTTCCAGAGAAGGCCGCCATAGAAAACAGGCTGGCGGATATTGAGATCCCACCTGAATTCATCGTGTCCGCTTATAGTGGTGGGATGGCCGAAGATGACAACGGTCTGGGCATCCCTTCGGCCAGTGTATGCGTAACCTGTAGAAAGTTTGGGCAACATATCCTTGTAGGTGGCCCGGGATTCCAGACGTGCTGCCTGTTCCTGATACTGTTGTTTCAGGATACTGAGATTCCGGGAAAGGGCCATGGATACGCATTCTCCAAGGCTCATGGCATGGACAGTTGCAACAGGGGCTTCTTCCTGGTTGCCGTACTGTGCAGCAGCCACAGCATTGG
>QOAL01000055.1 GCA_003978135.1 Thermodesulfatator sp. | reverse complement strand
CAGTGCATCTGCGGCGTTAGCGGGCACCTGAAGCACAGGGAGTACGCACCCGCCGCCTTGTATCTGAAACACCCAGTAATCGCTTGCTCAGGGGAGCTGCTGCAAGACACCATGGTCAGTTATCCGCTAAGGGATTACCTCTCTGGTTGTCCCGATTTTGTTAAGTGATGAATCATCCGGCAATAAAAAAGGCCCGGTTAAACCGGGCCTTTTTTATTTCTCTGTTTTATCAGGAGGATTATTGGTTCAGGGTAACCTTGACGTTGGTAGGTTTTCCAGGTGCCTTGTTTTCAACTACTATTGTCAAGGTCTTGTTCACAGAGTTTCCATCTTTGTCCGTAGCCGTCAGTACAGCCTCATAGGTCCCGGACTTGGAATAGGTGTGCTGGGCAGGCAGGGTATCTGCCGTGTTGCCGTCACCAAAATCCAGGCTGAGTTCAGGAGTACCATCCTCTTCGTCCGTGGCGGTTCCATAGAATGTGATCTTCCACGGAGGATTGTCGACATTGGTCTTGTCAGCATGGAAATCCGTGATAACTGGCGCACTGTTACTCTCCACATCTATTGTGACAGTGGCCGTGCCAGTGGCGCCGTTGTTGTCAGTTACAGTAAGAGTAACCTCATGGGTGCCTGCTGAGAATTCGTGAGATACCGTTTGGCCCTGGGCTGTGTCGCCGTCGCCAAAGTTCCAGGACCAGGATGTGATCTCTCCGTCGGAATCATTTGAGCCAGAACCATCGAGGTTCACGGTAAGCGGCGCCTTGCCAGAGAGCTTGTCAGCCTGTATGTCAGCAGTAGGAGCTGAGTTTTCGCTGATGGTGATGGTTATGCTGTCTGTGGCTGTAGCTCCCTTGTCATCTGTCACCGTCAGGGTCACATGGAAGGTACCTGCCTCGGTGAATTCATAGTTCCATTCAGGTCCATCATGCTGAGCTCCGTTGTCAATGGTCCAGTGATAACTCGTTATGCTGCCGTCTGGATCAGTAGACTGGGTACCGCTGAGGTCTATGGTGACAGGCGCCTGACCCTGAAGGGCAGATGCAGATATTTTTGCACTTGGAGGGCTGTTTAATGGCTCGGGGGTCACAAAGGTAATCACGAGTTCAGGCCTTTTGGTTTCGTCATCGTATTCGCTGGATGCAAAGTAGCGATTGGTATCTGATGAAGAATCCATGCCGGGGTTGAGCAGAAGCCCGAAGTTTTCAGCCGGGTTCTCCTGCCACTGCTGAACTATTTTTGTAACATTCCATGTTATGAACTGCGGGCTTTTGTTCACGGCTTTTGTGTCTTCTGCCTGGTCAATGTCTCCCTGGGCCATGGGCACACCATCATTTCTCACGCTGTTTGGTGTCCACTGGTTCTGGCCGTCATAGGTCATTCCAGTACATGCCTCTACTACCGGGTCGACATTTATTATCTTGTGGACAGAAATGTTCACAGTGTCGTCTCCGCCATCTCCTTCCATCTCAGCCATGTAGAGCTTCAGGTCGGCAGATTTTATTTCACTGCCCTGGGGAAGGAAACCGAGATCCCACTTCATTATTATGGAGTTTGCAGGCTCTGAACTCGGCCATGTATAGATACGGAGCAGGCTGGAGGAACTGTAATTTTCCGAGTTTACATTTATGTGGGTATCCTTTGTAACGCCTTTCTTCTGGGCATCACTGCCTTCTCCGATCTTCCATGTGTATGTGTAGCCCTTTATTGCCGTGACGGTAATGCTCGTGGAATCGGTGGCACCCTTGTCATCGGTAACAGTCAGTGAGACAGTATATGAGCCTTCAGTGTCAAAGACATGACTTGCCGTCTGTCCACTGCCTGTTGAACCATCCCCGAAATCCCAGTCATAGGATGTGATATGGCCGTCAGGGTCGCTGGAGGCAGAGGCATCAAACTCAAAGTCTGCGGGTACAAAGGCCTGGGTCTTGTTGCTGGAGAACTCGGCCTTTGGCTTCTGGTTTTCTTCAGCTGCTATGGTAAGTGTTTTGGTATCGGAAAGCCCATGGCTGTCAGTAACTGTCAGTGTAACAGTGAATGAGCCCGGATCCTGGAATGTATGGGATACGCTTACACCGCTTCCTGTAGAACCATCGCCAAAATTCCAGGCATAGGACAGGGTATCTCCTTCATCAGGATCACTGGATCCACTGGCATCCAGGGACACATCAAGTGGTGACGTACCTGAGACAGGATCTGCGGTGAAAGAAGCAGTTGGTGCGTGGTTACTGATTGGTATGGCCTTACTTACCTCGTCTGATAACTCTGACTCCTGGTCGGCAAGATCCACAGCAGTAACTGCAAAATAGTAGGTATTTCCTTCCTGCAGATTATCGAAGACATAAGATGTCTGATCTGGAGAGTCTATCCATATGTTGTTGTCATAATTACCGCTGCTGGTTCCGTAATAAATCTTGTAACCCTTTATGTCAGGCTCAGGGTTTTTATCCCATGATACCGTGGCAGTGGCTGCAAGACATGATGCTCCAGACGAAAGGACAAAAAATGTCAGGAAAAACAGGTACCAAAAGGCCGGGTAAAAAAAGTTAAGAAAAAGAATTTGTTTTTTCCTTCGATGTGTCTGACTTTTGCCTTTGTCTATTATGCCATGTTTTTTGATAACAAGCTGAAAATCATGGTAATTTCTAATCATTTCGTCTTTTCCCCCTGTGAGATCCTTTAGTGTCAGTGGTGATACAGCAAAAAAAGGGCCGTAAATGCCAATTTTTGACCTACAGTGTTTTAAGGGGGAAAGTTTTTTGAAATAAGAGGGAATGTGAGAAGAAATTTTGTAAGCGTTTACGATTCTGCTTTAATACATCCTTTTCCTGAAAAGACTTCCTGCAATGGCCAGGGATAGGATGCCTATTATTGCCATTGGTACATATTGCATCCAGAGGAGGTCAAAGGATGCACCTTGGAGAAAAACGGATCTGACTATGACAAGGAAATATCTCATTGGATTCAGGAGGGTGAGTTGCTGGACAAAATGAGGCATGTTGGAAATAGGGGTGGCAAATCCTGAAAGAACTACTGCGGGTACGAGAAACATGAATGCGCCCATGAGGCCTTGCTGCTGCGTTACGGCAATGGAGGAGATCATGAGACCTATGCCGATTGCAGAGAGAAGAAAGGTAAACAGACCGGTATAAAGTGCCAGAATATTGCCCCTGAGTGGAATATCAAACCAGAATACAGTTACAAGTATTATGAAGGTGCCCTCAAGGGTTCCTATTATCAGGCCGGGCAGGGACTTGCCCACGAGTATTTCAAAGGGTGTCATCGGGGTGACCAGAAGCTGGTCAAAGGTGCCTGCCTCCCGCTCCTTGGCAACCGAGAGGGCTGTAACCTCCAGTGTGACCACAATGGTCAAAAGGGCCACGATACCCGGTATTATAAACCAGTGGGAGTCAAGCATCCGGTTGAACCATGAACGTACCACCAGCCTGGCGGGGGCCGTTCTGCCCTGTTTCTCAAGGGCCCAAGTGCGATTGAAGTCAGCTACAATGGTATGGATGTAGTTGAGAGTTATCAGGGCATTGTTGGAGTTCCTGCCGTCCAGGATAACCTGAAGCTGGCCCGGTTTCCCCTTGGACATGTCCCTGGTAAAGTTTCTGTGAAAATGCAAAATTGCTATGGCCTTTCTTAGGTTTATGAGAGGAGGGATTTCTGTATCATTTGAAAGATATTTTACAATCTTGAAGGTCTTGGAGCCCTGAAAACGTCCGATCAGCTCCCTTGAGGCCATCCCCGGGTCCTCGTTATATATCCCGATCTGTACATTGTTCAGATCGAAACTGGCTGCATACCCGAATACTATGATCTGGGCAACAGGAGGAATGATAAGGACCATGCGGCTCTTTTTGTTTTTAAGGATTGTTATGAATTCCTTGATGGTTAATGCGATAATCCTTCTTAACATGAACCGCCTCGTCTCATCTTACTGAAGTCTCTTGTGAAGCTTTTTCCTGATGACCATGAAGAAGAACAGTGCCATGCCTGCAAGCCATAGCCAGTTCTCCAGGTAGATATGCCAGTTGTCCCCGGCCAGGAATAGGGTTTGGAGAATACTTACAAAATATCTTGCCGCAACTAAATGGGTAAGGGCCTGTATGGGGGCGGGCATGGAGCCAATATCAAACACGAATCCTGAGAGCATGAAGGCAGGCAAAAAGGTTATTACTATGGCTATCTGTCCTGCCACAAACTGGCTCCCGGCAGCAACTGATATAAGAAGGCCCAAGCCTATTGCAGTGAGCATGAACAGGGCAGATGAAACTGTAAGGGCCATGAAGGAGCCCCTGAAAGGGACATGAAAGAGCCATACTGCCATTGCCACGGAAAGAGCCATTCCTCCCATGCCCAGGACAAAATATGGAATAGTTTTACCCAGGATAATCTCCCTTTTCCTGACAGGTGTGACAAGAAGCGCCTCCATGGTGCCCCTTTCCCATTCCCTTGCAACCACCATGGAAGTCAGCATTCCTCCTATAAGGGTCATTATAACGGCGATGAGCCCGGGAACCAGGAAGTTCCGGCTTCTTACTGCTGAGTTGAACCAGATCCTGTGTTTTACAACTACGGGGATTTTAAGGTCCATTCCTTTGGATCTGGAATACTGTCCAAGCCACTTTATCCAAACCCCCATGATATATCCCTTTATGATTCTGGCCTGGTTTGCATCCACCCCGTCCACTATGACACCTATGGGAGAATTAGAGCTGCTGAGTAATGTCCTGGCGAAATTGCTCCTGGTCCAGATTATGGCAGCAATTTTTCGCTCCATGAGTGCCTGTTCTGCCAGCTGGATAGAATCAAAGGTCATGGGTTGGAAATATTCATTCTGATAGAAACCGCTTATGAATTGACTGACCTCTGGTCCGGGATTTTCAATTACCAGGCCTACCGGGACATGTTCAGCATCAAGGGAGACGCCGTATCCGAAAATTATCAGCAGGACCACGGGCAGAAGGAAGGCAATCCCGATTGCCGAGGGATCGCGAAGTATCTGGTAGCCCTCCTTTCTTATGAGCCCCAGGACTCTGGTTCGGCCTGCGCTACGGGTCTCTGTGTTCATGCCATGGGCCCTCTTCATGGTTTTTCCTGCATCTCCACCAGTGTGATGAAGGCATCTTCCATGGTGGGATTTTCCACTCCGGGAGGATGGTACTTGTTCTTCAGTTCTTCTGGAGTACCGTAGGCCAGAATGGTTCCC
>QOAL01000110.1 GCA_003978135.1 Thermodesulfatator sp. | reverse complement strand
AAAATTGCCCGGGGTCTGCTGTTGCGTAGTGCCTCAAGATTCCGCGTAAGAACATGTGCCGTCATTGCCGGTCCTACTCCCGAGATCAGATGGCGGCATGAATGTTTTTCTGCCACCTGTTCCACGGCATGGGATTCCATTGGGGTTGGGCTGGCAATTATGACTTCCATGGCTTAGATGCTAATCTCCGGGTAAGACCTTGTATTGTCGCCTAAATCCTGCAATTGGCGAGTTTGCCCAGGATGCAAGGCAGAACGCATTTAGTTGTACTGCCTGTACGTCCAATGCCTGACAACGCCGCAGATGTGGCGCCCTGTGAGCAGTTAGCTCAGATGAGCTCATCCGCGGCCATCCCCTGGGAACAAAGTACGTCCCGAATCATGGCTTCAAGCTGCCAGGCAAGAAAAAGCTCCCTGCCTGATTGTGCAGTGAGCCTGGACAATTCCTCAGTGGAAACTGTTTGGGTTATTCTGCTACACAGGTAATTGACGCAAAAATGATACCTGGCAGACAGCAGACAGCCATGCTTCCCGAGAAACAGACATGAGTCGGGATAGAATGGCTCATCAGGAAACTTCACGTCAAAGAAAAGGTTCAAAAGGAGGGTTATTGGATCATACCAGCCTGCCACAAAGGGTCCGCAGCAACCGCCGCCAGGTGCATTTACTGCGCAATCCGTACATATAGCCGGCAGCGCAAGTTCATCCATCACCTGCCTGCTTTGCCTGATCTCTGCCTTGTAATCATATAGAAGCCCACGAAAGCCTGGAGTCTGCGCAATTTTGTCTCCAAATTCCTGAAACAGGTACTGGGCCAAGTCAATTTTTGACAGGACCTCTTGATTTATCGTCATTATTCATCCAAAGAGAATACAAGTTAAGCAACTACAGCAGGCACTTGAAGTACAGGCAGTACGCCCACCCACAATCCTGCATCTGCAGAACCAGGAGAGCATTCCCTGTCTGTCCACCGGTAAGATCAGTGCTCAATTGTCACAGGCCGGGAGAAAGATGCGCACCTTCGTGCCCTTTCCAGGCGAACTTTTCAGTTTAATGGCCCCCTTATGTCCCCTGACAATCCCCAGGGTGGATGCCAGGCCAAGCCCCCTGCCCTGGAATCTTGTGGTAAAAAATGGCTGGAATGCCTTTTCCCTTACTTCCAAGGTCATGCCTTCGCCGCTGTCTGCCACCTGGATAAAACAATATTGTCCCTCCGGAAGGTTTTCATCCAGGACCGCATCATGGAAAAAATCAGCATGGGTGCCCACCAGCCCTGTTGAGATCTCTATCCTGCCGGGGGAAGAGCCGATGGCCTCCAGGGCATTGACAACCAGGTTTTTCACAGCCTGTTTCAGTTGTGCCGCATCCATTTCTACCAGGGGAAGATTATGGGCAAGGTCCAGATCAACAATACAGTCATTTGGCAGCATGCTTCCGATAGAAGGCATAATCTCCAGGATCAAGGCACTGAGATCTCTTTTTTCCAGATAGACCTTGCCTGCACCTGCAAAGGCAAGCATTTGATGAGTCAAGCCCTCGGCTCTTCTGGCAGAATGTTCGATCTTTTCAAGGTAGGACTGGAGCTCAGGTGACCCGGATGTCTTTACCTTCAAAAGTTCGGTAAAACCCAGGATTATCATCAGAATATTGTTGTAATCGTGTGCAATGCTGCCTGCCATAAGTCCCAGGCTTTCAAAGAGCTCTGCCTTTTTAAGCCGCTCTTTCAACTTCTCCTGTTCACGTCTGATCCTTTTTCTTTCGGTTATATCCCTGAAAATACCCCTGGTACTAACGGGCTTTCCGTCCAGGAAACGGCAGTTGCAGCTTCCCTCTGCATAAACAATCCTGCCGTCCTTGGCGCGAAAGGAGACTTCCACGTGTTCCACGGATTCTCCCTGCATCACCCTGTGAAACATGAGGCTGCAGTGGTCCCTGCACTGCTCGCTTATGATATCTGTAAACCTGAGATTCCTGATTTCCCGGTCCGTATATCCCAGCACCTTCTTCCAGGTATTGTTTACATAGAGGAAGGAACCATCAGGAGCCACGCTCTGAACAAGGTCGTTGGCGTGTTCCAGAAAATCCATTATGTCCGCCACAGAAAGGCGGTCCTGCTGCACAGGGCTGTCTGCCTCGAACAAGCAGACTGAACCGTAACCCTGGCCAAGCTGTACAGCCACCTCTTTCAACAGGTAATAACTGGATGGAAGGGAGCTTGCCTTATCCGATTGATTCCTGACAATGATGAAATCGTTGTTCTCCAGGTGCTGAAGCACATCTTCCAGTTTTTTGTCCGCAATATCAGGTTCTGACAAGGGAAACTGCATCAGAAACTCGTCATTGCACTTTATTACCCGGCCCTTGCCATTCAGGAGAACTGCAGGGCATGAAATGTATTCAAGGAGTGATACAGCCTCGCAACCATCAGGCAAATTATCTTTTACTACCTGAAGCGGATACATGACCAGACATTATAAAATTCACAAACCCTTTTCTCAATGGTGAAAGTGAAAAAATTCTTTGCCCTCATGGCATCGTAACAGATTGCCGCAATGAACATAAGTGTTATTGCTCACTGGACACCACTTCTGCTGCCCTGCAGAGTCACAGGTAAGCAGGTTGACGGTAAAATTGGCTTCCACCCTTGGAGGAGTTACAAAAAAGTTGAGCTTATTTGTTGACAGGCATTATCTGAAATGGTTTGTTTTGTGGCTGTCTGTTTTATGTTCTATGATTTATGAGCTCCTTCCAGGGGCCAGGAAAGGTATTTTGCAATCGTGGCATCATGGTGGCCAAGGACCGGATGCCTTTAATAAAATAAGGACAGGACTAAACTTGCCTGTACGGAGGAGGCTGCTTATGGCATTGGCTACTCCAGTTTTGCAGAAAGACATACGTAGTTCCTCTGATAAGACTACAAGACCGCTGAACACCTCGGTTTCCAGGGGTTTCCCAACTCACCTGCTGGTTGAAATCTGGCATGCACCCTTTTCTGCCCTGGCCGATGCCCAGAAGATCGGTTCTGTGCTCCAACAGGCAGGTTCAGCCATCAGCATGGAAGGTGATGACACACTACAGATCAGCACGTTTCAGTTCGATCCCTACGGGGTCTCAGGCACTGCCACGAACTCTACCATTCACATCCTGATTCACACGTGGCCTGAAAAGGGCTACGCTGCCATTGACATATTTTCAAAACAGCAGGATGAGGCATACGCGGCCCTGGAACGCATCAAGGCAAAACTCAATCCCGGAAATTTTCATGTGATGGAACTGACCCGTGGTCAGCTCCTGGAACTGGAGGATACTTGACTGGCTACTGGTGGTCCGAGAGGATCGGATCAGGATATACCCACGGTTATGAAATCGAGCTTCTCCTGGAGGAGAGGACTCCGTTTCAGAACATGCTCATATTTGAGAATGCCCAGTGGGGCAAGGGCCTCATACTTGACGGCATAGTCCAGGTAACAGAGGGAGACGAATTCATCTACCACGAGATGATGGTCCATGTGCCTGTCCTTGGCCGCAGGGAAGCCACAAGGTCTGTGCTCATCATAGGCGGTGCTGACGGCTGTGTCCTGAGGGAGATCCAGAGATACGACTCTGTCCGGGAAATAGTCCAGGTGGAGCTTGACGAAGCCGTACTCAGGGCCTGCAGGAAATACCTGCCAGAGCTCGGGGGCGACTGGCATGATCCCAGGCTTGAGCTTGTCATCGGAGACGGAGCAGAATACGTCAGAAATGCCGCAGAATCAGGCAGGAAATTCGATCTCATCATACTGGATTCAACAGACCCCATCGGGCCGGCCATAGTGCTGTTCGAGCCTCCCTTTCACAGGGACCTTGCAGCATGCCTTACGGACACAGGCGTGATCGTGCGCCAGTCAGGCCTTCCTGTAACCATGCCAAGGGTCATGCCCTTTATCAGGAACCGGTTTCTGGACGTGCTGCCAAATGTCCATGTCTATCTTGCGCCAATGCCCACATACGGCGGAGAAATTGCCTTTGTCACTGCAGCAAGGGAAGAAGCAGGAGACATCTCCACGCCTTCGTCTGATTATACGGGCAGGTATTACAACCCGGCCATTCACTCTGCATCCTTTGTCCTTCCAACCTGGTGGCAGGAACTCATTGACAACTTTCAGGACGACGGCCAGGTACCCATAGAGACCAAGACCTATTTTTAACCCGGGTCATGAACCTCAAATGCCCGAACAACATTCCGGCTGCATGATACCGGTTTAAGGCCAGTGAACCAGAAGAACCCTATAGTCTTTCTTTCGGATTTCGGCCTTTCTGATCCTTATGTCGGGATTGTAAAGGGGGTAATTTATTCCATAAACCCTGAAGCAGATGTCATTGATCTCACACATGAAATCAACCCCCAGGACGTCAGGCAGGCAGCCTTCATCCTGAAATGGAGCCAGCAGCACTTCCCGCCAGGAACCATATTCCTGGCAGTGGTAGATCCAGGGGTAGGCAGCAGCAGGCCAGGAATTGTGGCAGTGTACAGGCAACGGCTCTTCGTGGGGCCTGACAACGGGATATTCGGCCTCTTTACGGCAAAGAAGGAAAAAAAATATTGTTCGTGTTTCTGCCTGCGCCAGGAAAGGATTTTTAAACTTTGCCTCAAGCATGGCTTCAGGCCAGGCTCCAGCACCACCTTCCACGCACGGGACATCTTCGGTCCTGCAGCAGCCCTCCTGAACCTTGGCTTCAGGCCGGAAGACCTGGGAGAACCGCATGACAACCCGGTTTCTTTTTCCTTTCCCGAAGCGGAAGTTACCAGGGACGGATGTATCAGGGGCCAAATCCTCTATTTTGACCGCTTCGGTAATGCCGTGACCAACATATCAGCAGGTATGCTCCAGAAAATTTCTTGCCCCGGTTCTTCCTCTCCATGCCTTCTGGTACAAGACAGGGACATTTCCTGCATTCCATTTCTCGAGACTTACAGCCAGGCCAGTGACAACCAGCCCTTTTTTCTCATAGACAGCTTTGAACTGGTGGAAATAGCAGTTAACTGTGGCAGCGCCAGAAATACCCTGGGCCTGGAAGTCGGAAATAAAGTTGTTGTAAGATGCAAATAAAAAAAGGGGCCTTTTTACAAGGCCCCTTGAGGTGGAGAATATATAAGACGGAGGTCTTTATGCCTTCTTCTTGTTGATCCTTTTCCTGCCCAGACCGGCAATACCGATAAGGCCAACGCCCATGAGGATAAGGG
>QOAL01000143.1 GCA_003978135.1 Thermodesulfatator sp. | reverse complement strand
AACAGGGATTTTCTGGGCCTTCTGCAAAAAAACCGGCTCAAGGACGCCAGGGATATCTGGAACCTGAAGGATGAAAGTGTCAAAAAGGTGGTCTCCCAGCGTTCTACAGGCAGGGTCTTTCTTGAGTCCCCGCTCAAGGGGCACAAAGTCCAGGTATATATAAAGCGCTACACAAGTGTCCCCCTTAAATCCCGCATAAAGGACATGTTCTCACTTAAGTTTTTCCAGTTCGACGCCATTCACGAGTGGCAGGCCCAGATTGTGTTTCACAGGCTTGAGCTTCCCACTGTCATCCCTATTGCGGCAGGGAAACTTGAATGCGGCACCTTTAACCTTACCCTGGCCATTACCAACTATAAAAGGGCATCAAAATTACTCAAAGAACTTAATGGCAAGGACCAAGGGCTCAAGAACAGGATTATTGAAAATATTGCCACCTATGTAGGAAGAATGCATGGAGCCGGCCTGGCCCATCAAGACCTTTACCTGGTCCATTTCTTTCTCAGGGGAGAAGAGATGGTGCCACATCTTATAGACCTTCAAAGGGTCATCAAGGAAAAAACCCTTTCTGACCGCTGGCGCATCAAGGACCTTGGGGAACTGCTCTTTTCAGCAAGAGAACTGGTCTCAGATGAAGATATTTCTCATTTTTGCAGGATCTACTCAAGGGTCTCCGGCTTTAATCTCATGGATGAGCCCCGTGTTATCAAGGCAATCGAGAAGAAGGCAGCCAAAATCAAGGCTCGACATGAACGAAAACATTCTGGGCACCAGGAAAAGAATTGAAATTCCTTAACAGGGCCATATTAAATTTCCTTGAGCATATTTACCGCCGTTCAGGCAGGACCAGGCCCTTGCCTGTTGAAAAATTCATGCCGTCCAGGATTAACAAGGTTCTTGTGGTTTCATGCACTGCCATTGGTGATACGCTTTTTGCGACTCCCGGCATCAGGGCTGTAAAGAAACTTCTGCCAGACGCTGAAATTCATCTGCTGGTCAAGGAAAAATTCAAGGCACTTTTTGCCACAAACCCTTGGATAGATTCCATTTCAGGTTACAAGGGCGGTTACAAGGGGGGGCTTGGGCTTCTTAAAGAAATCAAGGGGAAACAATATGATCTTTGCGTCATTTTTCATGACAGTGATCCCTGCCCGGCCCAAATGGCTTTCATTGCAGGTATCCCCTTTATTTTCAGAATTGGCCAAAGGGATGAAGCTTCAGCCCCGTATTTATCCGGCAGGATTCCCTATGACCAGGAAAAACATGCCATCGACCAGCGTCTTGAAGTCATAAGACACCTGTTCAGTGTTCCCCTGGACAGGGAAACAGATTTCAGGATGGATCTGCCTGTGGACCACAGGCGGAGCAAATCCCTGTGGGAAGAAATCCATTCCACAGCAGGTTGTCTGCTGGAAAAGCCCAGGAGAATTGGTTTCCAGTTTTCTGCATCCGGCAATTACAAGATGTGGCCCTTGGCAAACTTTGAACAGTTAGGGCAACGCCTTCTGGAAAAGGATAAAGACACTGTGATCTGTCTCATAGGCGGAGCCGGGGACAAAAAGGCTGCCAGGAAGCTTGCAGAGAAAATAGTTTATAATACGGGGTCCTTTAAGGGCAGGGTGTTGAATCTTGCTGGATCTATAAGGATCTCTGACCTGCCTGAAATAGTTCTCGGGCTTGACCTCCTGGTCACCAATGATACTGGTCCGCTTCATGTGGCCATAGCAGTAGGCACACCCACTGTTTCACTGTTTGTACCCAGCAACTTCCAGGCCACTGGTCCTGTTCAGGATCTTGATATCCACAAGGTGATCTCAAAGCCGAAGCCGTGCAAGCCATGCGTGGAAAAATACTGCTCAAATCCTGACTGTATGGCCCTTATAAAGGTGGATGAGGTCATGGAAGCTTCGCTCAAAATCCTGAATCGCCTTGACCCTGCCAGTAACAGCATGAAAACACACAGGAGACAGATGCATTGAGCCTATTACCCACTGCCTGTCCTCCTGATTCATCATGGGAAATAATCAGTCCTGATTTTAAACCACGAAAGATATGGGCGTCCCAGGCAAGTCTGGTCAAGGAGGCCCCTAAAAGAAAGATCATAAGGGTTTCCGGATATTTTATAAAGGCCTTCAGGATCCCTCCTGGACCTGCAGGAAAACTCAGGGATCCAGCCAGAAAGGAATGGATTATTTCAAGAAAACTTGCCCAGAGGGACCTTACGCCTGTGCCTGTAGCTTATGCCCGCATGGGAAGATGGTCATACTTTGCTGCCAGAAAGGCAGAAGGACTGGAGCTTGGCGAGTACCTGGAAAGTCATCTGCCATTTCTTGGAAGAAATGCCCTAAAGGAACTTGAATACACGTTTGTAAAATTTTTATTTGACATTGCCGGATGCGGTGTCGTTCAACCTGATTTTCACCTGAACAACTGTCTTTTCAATGAAAAGAATAAACAGTTTCTACTTCTAGACCTGCACAGGGCCAGACTGCAGAACGCACCCCTTGGCCCTGAGGAAATCATGGATCAGATGGTATTCGTGCTTGCGCCCTTCTTTGACAAACTTCCCAGAAGAAATATTCTTGAGGCGGCCTCCTTTGCTGCCTTGAACCTTCCCAGGCTCAAGAGCAGGAAAGAAAGATACAGCATTCAAAAAAAGGCCTTTGACAATATGAGAAGGCACTGGCAGAAAAAAGAAAAAAGAAAACTTCGTGGCACGGAACTAATTGAAAGGAAAGGGCCTTATCTGGTCTTACGCCATCCCAAAACAGAAGAAAATATCCCAAAAGACCTTGAAAGACTGGTACGGGAGCCTGAAACATGTCTTCATGACAATACACTGGTGCGGGAAAAGATAAAGGATTCCAGGCACACGCTTTGCCTGAGGGCAGTTCTTGCAGGACAGGATGTATTTGTAAAGGCCTACAGGAGTTCAGGCAACATCAAGGCCATGTCCTATCTTTTCAGACGGCCAAGAGCGGTCAAAACCTGGCAGATCGCTCGTCGGATGTCATATCGGCACATTCCAGTGGTAATGCCTTTGGCCCTTATTCAGACCAGAAATCCATGGAACCTTATCTACGGTGCCATTGCCTTCCCCTGGATTAACCAGACCGCATCCAGCAAGAAACTGGTTCAAAATCAGTTGGCTGACCCAAAATCCGCGCACCTGTGCCTGAAGGAGCTTGCCTATTTCATATGGAAAATGCACGAAAGCGGAATATGCCATGGGGACTGCAAGATCACCAATTTTATCTATTTTCCCGCCCGGGAAAACAAGTTCCTGGTCTTTGACCTGGACGGGACAAAAATTGTGAGAAAGATAAGCTCAAGACAAAGGCTTGCTGACATATCGTGTATGTGCAGGTCCCTGGAAAAACTGGTTACCAGCAGGGAAATAACCAGCCAGTTCGTTAAACTTTATACTGACTTTCATCTGCCCTGGAAGGCAAGATACAAAGATATACTTGCCCGGGTCAGAAACCTTGTTACCACGAAGGGCCTTTCAAAAAGATGAGGCTATGTTTTGACCTAGATGCAGCTTTGCGAAACAGGTATTCAGGCTTTTTCACCTTTGCCTCAGGCTTACTGAATGCAACAAACCGCCTTGAACATCCGCCTGAAATGCTGCTGGCCTTTCAGAGCAGATACAAGAAACTGGCTGACAGCCTCCTAAAAGACCTGGGGAACTGGGCTGTTCCCGTTTCGTGTCCATTAAAATTCAGATGGATCGAGGCTCTCTGGAATCTCCTTCCATATCCGTCAATTCACACGATTTTTGGCAAGTTTGATCTTTATCATTGCTTTCACCATTTCATGCCTCCAAGGTCAGATGTCCCCAGGCTTCTAACAGTCCATGATCTCAGACGGTATCAACTGCCGGAGCTATACAAAAAATCCCGTCTAAGGCCCTTTGAAACAGCTGTAAAAAGGGCAGACCATTTCATCGCCGTCTCCCACGCCACCCGGAATGACCTGTGCAGAACATTTGATATCGAGCCTGAAAGGGTGGATGTGGTACATCTTGCAAGCAGCCTGGACATAGCCGAAATGTCCAGAGATGAAATAGGCCTGCTGAGAACAAGGCTCCTTTCCAGGCATGGATTAGGGTTCAAACAATACATCGTAAGTTTTTCATCCAAGGACAGGAGAAAGAATATCAACAGAACCGTCAAGGCCTTTGAAATGGCCTTACCTGCCCTTCCTGAGGGAACAGGCCTGGTGATACTTGGACAATTGCCCGAGTCTTTCAAGATAAAATCTACGAATATTTTTACTCCCGGTCCTGTTGATGATATAATCCCGTGGCTTATCTGCAGCAGGGCACTGGTCTTTGCCAGTCTTTACGAGGGATTTGGTCTGCCTATACTTGAAGGATTCCAGGCCGGGCTGCCTGTAATAACCTCGAATTGTTCCTCCATGCCGGAGGTGGCAGGTGACGCTGCATTGCTGGTGGATCCTTATGATGTGAGACAGATAAGGGATGCAATAAGGAGCGTTGTGCTCGATAAGGTTGCTACAAAATCGTTAAAAGAAGCAGGCTCCAAGAGACTCAAGGCCTTCAGCTGGGAAAAGACTGCAGCCAGTACAATAAAAATTTACGAAAAATTAACAAAGGAGCCGGGAAGATGGCTGTGAATATGCTGTATCTCATAATAGAGATAAAATTTGATTTTACCATGGGATCAGCCGGTGCAGCGGGTATCTCGGGTAACTTCCTTTTACAGCACTAGGTCTACCCATTCGACACTATGTATTCTTACGTACTGACAGGCAGGGGAACCCCCCTTGAAAAAACTCTAAACATCATCATTGCCCTTTATATTGCCATCCTCCCCTTCAATGTCGGGCCTGCTGCCTGGACAGTATTGTCACTCACCATAATCTTTCTTGCCTTTTCCCTCTGGCGCAGGCAGGATTCCGACAAAAATTCCCTTGAGGACCTTTTGAAATCCCCGGTTTTTATCGCTGTCTTCCTCCTTGATTTTCTTGCCCTGGTCTCCATTCCGTTCAGCCCTGATCCTGTTTATTCCACAAGGGTATTCCTAGGTGAATTTCTCCTGAATTCAGTGCTGTTTTTCAGCCTGGTGCTTTTCTGTGAAACAAAACAGGGAGGTGAAATCAAATGGGAAGAAGCTCTGAAAACTGCCAATATAATTTTCCTGCTAGCCTATTTGGGCCTGATGATACAGTGGGTGTTCTTTCCATCCAATCCACTTCTGATAAAAGAGGAACTGGGTTCAGTCTTCCACTCTG
>QOAL01000058.1 GCA_003978135.1 Thermodesulfatator sp. | reverse complement strand
TTGTACCTTGAATGCCAGGGCAGAAAGTGGGGCACTGACACTTGCCTTCCTTTCCTCTTCCTCCCCGGTAGAAGGGTTTAGCCCCTTTACAGGAGGGATATCCAGGGGGCTGGGAAGGTATCGTCCTATGCCATCGAGCAGAGGCTGTACCCCCTTGTTTTTTAAGGCTGAACCGCAGAAAATGGGGACTCCATCCAGGTTAAGGCAGGCATTTCTGACTACCTTGTGGATATGGGCCTCTGGGATTTCTTCCTCTCCCAGGAATTTTTCCATGAGGTCATCGTCCAGCTCCGCAAGGCTCTCAAGGAGCTTTTCCCTGGCTGCGGCTACATTATCTTGTTCCTCAGGTGGAATGTCTTTTTCCTCAAATTCACGTCCTTCTGTGGAATCATCCCATACTATGAGTTTTTGTCTGATTACGTCAAAGATGCCGCGAAAATTGTCTTCAGCCCCATAGGGAATGGTAAGGACAAGGGGATTGACGCCAAGCCTCTCCTTCAGATCATCAACCACGCGCCAAAAATCCGCTCCCAGACGATCCATTTTGTTAATGAATGCAATTTTGGGAACCTGGTACTTGTCTGCCTGACGCCAGACCGTTTCGGACTGGGGCTCTACGCCTCCTACAGCACAGAATACTCCGAGAGCGCCATCGAGAACCCTGAGGGACCTTTCAACTTCAATGGTGAAGTCTACGTGCCCGGGTGTGTCAATGATATGGATTTCCTTGCCCTTCCAGAAACAGGTGGTAACGGCAGAGGTAATGGTGATACCCCTTTCCTGTTCTTCAGGCATCCAGTCCATGGTGGCCTGGCCGTCGTGTACCTCTCCTATCTTGTGGGTTTTCCCGGTGTAGAAAAGGATCCTCTCCGTCAGTGTGGTCTTGCCTGCATCTATATGCGCAATTATACCGATATTTCTTATGCTTTTTATCTGTTTGTCGCTGGCCATGGCTGCTCTTGACTTCTGATTATTTTTTTGCTTCGGCGAGGTATTATAAGGTCTTTTCCAAGCTGGCACAACAAGGCATGGCGAATATTTCTCTAGGGGAGCATTCCCTGTTTGTCCTCATGGCCTTGGGACGAACATTTCTTCCAAGATTCACCAATAGCCGCTGTGCAGGCTACATACTCTTTCTGGATACATACCTGACAATCTTACAAACTTGAGTGCGGCTCAACCGTCCCCACCTCTCAGGGTAAATGATCACAGAGTCTTGTGCTAATTCCTTCCAGTAAGCGGTGACAGAGGGTTGCAGATGCAAGACAGCGGGTACGCCGGCTTACTCTCTGTACTTCAAGTGCCCGCTGACACAGCAGATGCGGTGCTCTGTAGATGCTTACGCTAAATCTGGCTTCGCCTTGGTAAAATTTTGAAAGTAACGTCTCCCCCGTTCGGAGCCGTTAACTTATAAGGGTAAAAGAGGTAGGGAGCATATCCCTATCTTACGTAAGCGAACGGGACAAACTGGGAATGCTCCCAAAAGCGGTTATCTGGAAATCATGTTCTTGAAATCTACATAGAGATCTTTCAGCCGTTGTCTTAGGGCGGCTATCCTCTTATGCTCTTCTTCTGATCCGAATCTTGGTTCGGCCATTGAGAAAATTACATTGTGCAGCTCATCAATGTAACCTTCAATGGATTTTTCCCATTCGGCACGTCCTGATTCTTCAACCGAAGCTGCTTCTTTTATTTCCTGTTCTACTCGTTTAATTGCATCTTCAAGTGCATCGATAAATTCTTTTTGGGCTCCTATCAGTTTTTCTTGAATGTCGACTATACTCATTTTGCTTTACCTCCTTTCTATCTGTTTTATTAAGAAAATGTGTATGGAGTATTCATTAGTCAATAGGTTGATATAATTAATTTTTTCATTAGCATAGAAAAGATTAGAGTTCTTTTCCTTAAGACTTTATTAAAAAATAACTTTTTTATAAGATACAAGTGCTCAGATCTGGCACTTGCGCAGGGTAAAATTGTAATTAGTGTTTACGTATAAGAATTCTGGAGAAGGATCGCCTTATGGCCATACCTGAAATTGAAAGAATACTGAGTTGTGACGAAAGTGGAAGGGCTGCCATTGAAAAGGCAAAAGAGGATGCCAGGCAGCTGCTGGCCGGTGCAGAAAATGAGATAGAAGAATTCAAGAAGCAGGCTCAAAAGGAGATAGAAGAATTCAAGGACAAGGAGATAGCTGCTATTCTTCAGGAGGCAGACAGGAAGGCCGGTGAAATAGAGGAAGACGCCAGGGCCTATTGCGAAAACCTTAAAAGACTTTTTGCAAGCCGGGAGGAGGAGCTTGCATCTGAATTCATCAAGAGATTTTACCACGAAGCCGGTATGTGATCGCCTTTCATGATCGCTCTTGCTGGTGCCAGGCGCCTGGAGAGTTGATCATGTTTTGATCCTGACCACACAAGGATCTCGCGGAGAAGAAAATTGCTCGGAGCCGCCATTAAATATTCATATCTCAATGCCAAGACCAGGACCATGCATTCAAAAAGGCTCAGGCCTTCTGACTGGCATATCCTTGAGACCGCAAGGGACAGGGAAAGCTTTCTCCATTACCTGGCAACCACTTCATACGGGCCGTGGATAACTGAGATCCTTGAACAGAAGGAGCAGGGCGATGAGCTCTTTGAGCGAAGGATCTTTGCAGCCCTTTTTGACGACTACCGCAAAATCCTGAGATCCCTTCGTGATTCCTCGGCAAGAGAACTTGTCCTGGCTCTATTTTCCAGGTTTGAGGCGGAAAATCTCAAGATAGTCCTAAGGGCGATATTCACAGGTATGAGCCAGTCAGCGGTTTCCCATCTCCTCTATCCTGTTGAAAGGATTTCTAGGATTCCATGGCAGGAGTTGTGGAAACAGAAAAACATAAGGTCCGCGGTAAAGGTGCTTGAAAGAACGCCATTTGGCCAGATGCTTGGAAATGCTGTTTCTCAGTTCGAGGTTCAGGGACGGCTTTTTCCCCTGGAAATGGCAATAGATCTGGCCTGTTTCAGGAGAATCGCCTCTGCAGCCAACGCCATAGGCAGCAGGACGGACAGGGCCAGGGTCAGGGAAATACTTGGTTCATATATTGACGTATTGAATATATGTCATGTCGCGCGTCTTCGTTTTATCTATGGCCTCAGTCCCGAAGAGGCTCTGAATTACAGTTATTCTGGTGGAAACATGGACCTGAGGACCCTTCATGATATAGCCAGGGCCAAGGACCTGCCTTCAATGGCAAAGGTTCTTCCAGCACCCTTCAGGGCGATTGTGCAGGGTGCCTCTGAAGAGATGTCCATGCTCAGGCTCAAGCTTGAAAACTGGCTTGTCAGGAGACTCAGGAAGGCCTTTCTTGGAATGCCTTTTCATCTGGGGGTGCAGGTGGCACATCTTCTTGAAAAAGAGCTGGAGATAAGGGGTATCATAAGCCTTTTCCAGGCCAGGGTGCATGCCCCGGCCGGACAGGCAGGGGATTTTGTTCCAGGAATTTTTTTGAAGGGAGGGGAACAGATTGTTCAAGCCGGTTAAGCTGTTCCGGGTAACCATCCAGGTACCGGATAAATACATGTCCCTGGTACTGGGAATACTTGGAGATTTCAAGCTCCTCCATCTCATAAATATTAACGAGACCCAGCTTGGCAAGCTTGGTTATGTAGCAGGGGTGGAGGTGGATCTCCTGAATCGCTATGAAAGGGCCCTTGAGCGCATAGGCCGCCTGGTTCGCGAGCTTGACATAACCGGGCCGGTCCCCCCTCTTGAAAAGGCTCCCAGGCCTGACAGGGACATATTCCACATAGAGGAAAGACTTTCTGAAATCGAAGATGAGGTATCATCGTATATCCATCAGGGCAGAAAGGCGGAAAAGGAGCTGTCTGAAAAACAGGACTTGATTGCCAGGCTTTCCCTTCTTGAGCCGGCTGAAATTGATTTCACCCGTCTCGATGCCCTGAAGTTTGTGCACTGCTCATTCGGCATATTGCCTGCTGAAAACCTGGACAGGCTGGAGGAGAGCCTTTCGGATATTCATCACAGCCTTGTAAAGATAGGCGGTCAGAAGGACAAGCTTGTAATGGCTGCCTTCAGCCTGAAAAAAGACAAAGACGTACTGGAGCGTGCCCTGAGGAGTGCATTTTTCCAGGAACTGGAATTTCCGCCAGGCCTGCAGGGGCCTGTGAGCCAGGTGATAAAGGATCTGAAGGATGAGCTACCGTCCCTGGAAGAAAAGGCTGCCCAAGCCAAGGCTGCCAAGGAGGAATTCAGGCAGAAATATTCTCAAGTCCTCCTGGTCATGAGGGAACAGGCATATGTGGCCATGATCCTTCTCAGGGCCCAGGCCAAGTTTGGTAAGATTGATCATACTTATCTCCTCACTGGCTGGCTACCCGTAAACCTTTATGACAGGCTGAAAGACCGGATAATCAAGGCAACCGAGGGTCAGGCGGTTATCGACAGGGTTGACCCTGAGGATATCCGCGAGGTGCGGGAGGGAATAATAAAGATCCCCATTCTTTTCAACAATCCCCTGCTCATAAGGCCATTTGAAAAACTAACCTCTCTCTATGGAACTCCTTCCTACCAGGAGGTGGAGCCCACTGTTTTTCTTGCCCTGAGTTTTGTGCTCCTGTTCGGCATGATGTTCGGAGACGTGGGACACGGCTTGGTGCTGTTTCTGGCAGGTCTTTATATATTCAGGCGTCTTTACAAGTACATGGACTATGGCATCATTCTGATGGAATGCGGGGTGTCCTCCGCGGTGTTCGGAGCCTTGTACGGAAGCGTGTTTGGGCTGGAAGACCTTATTCCTGCCCTGTGGCTCCATCCCATGAAGGACATCAACAGGTTCATGATGATTTCCGCGGCCATCGGAATCGGCATGATAAGCCTTGGGCTTGTCCTTAACCTCATAAATATTGTTAAAAGAAGGAGCTGGTCAGAACTTTTGTCAGCTGGCGGACTGGTTGGGGCCCTTCTTTACTGGCTTCTTGCAGGTCTTGCCATAAGATACGTACTTTCCGGCCCGCCTCTGCCTGTTGAAATAACAGTTGCAAAGGCAGTCAGCGCACTGCTCCTTTTCATCATGATAATCGAAAGGCCGGTGCGGGCACTTGTCAGGCGCAGAAAGGCCAGGAAGAAGGGAGCTAAGCCAGGCGAACAACCCGGTCTTGGGACAATGGTACTGGAATCCACCATAGAGGCCCTGGACAGCGTACTCCGTTTCCTGGCAAACACCGTGTCCTTTGTTCGTGTGGCAGCGTTTGCCCTGACCCATGCAGCCCTT
>QOAL01000057.1 GCA_003978135.1 Thermodesulfatator sp. | reverse complement strand
GTCTGAGGGCAGACCAATGGGCCCGGCAAAACCCACTTCTGCGCCAGTTGTTCTTTTCACTGTTTCAGGGTCTGCCATCTCCAGCTTCTGGGCCCCGAGTACATTCTTGAGCTTTACCTCATTGAGTTCATGATCGCCTCGCATAAGCACAGCCACAGGTTTTTCGTCAGCCAGGAATATAAGTGTCTTGACAAGTTCCCTGGCCTTTTTATCCAGGAACTTTGTGACCTCTTCAACAGCCCTTTTGCCAGGAGTATCAACTCTTTTCAACTCCTCCGTGCCGGGGACAAAGGGTTCGCCCTGTGTCTGCTTTTTCACCTGTGCCAGCTCTGTGTTGGCGGCAAATGAGCATGAGGTGCAGCAGGCTATGGCATCTTCCCCGGTTTCGGCAAGGACCATGAATTCATGGGATGCGTGCCCGCCGATACTTCCGGTGTCAGCCTCCACTGGTCTAAAATCCAGGCCGCACCGCTCAAAGATGTTGCAGTATGCCTTGTGCATGGCCTGGTAGGTCTGGTCCAGAGCTTCTTCATCCTGGGCAAAACTGTATGCATCCTTCATGATGAATTCCCTGGACCTCATGATGCCGAACCTGGGCCTTATTTCATCCCTGAATTTTGTCTGTATCTGGTACAGGTTGAGTGGCAGGTCCCTGTATGAACGGATGTGTTTCCTTATAAGGTCGGTAATTACCTCCTCATGGGTAGGGCCCAGGCAGAAATCCCTGCCGTGCCGGTCCTTGAATCTGAGGAGCTCCTTGCCGTAATGGTCCCATCTGCCGCTTTCCCGCCATAGTTCTGCAGGCTGAACTACAGGCATAAGGAGTTCCTGTGCCCCGGCCCGGTTCATTTCCTCTCTGATTATGTTTTCTACCTTCCTGAGTGACCGAAGCCCCAGTGGCAGGAATGTGTAAAGGCCCGAGGCCAGCTTTCTTATCATGCCTGCCCTGAGCATCAGCCTGTGGGAGGCGATTTCTGCCTCTGCAGGACATTCCTTCAGGGTGGGCAAAAAAAACTGTGAGTAACGCATAATGTATCTCTTTTCTCTTCTTTTGATGTAATTTTCAGATCTGTATGTAAATCAGCAGCTCCAGCAGGTCTAAAATCAAGGCGAGGCTCAGGCCCCTGACCTTTTCTTTTTGACCAGGCCTTCCACCTCGGTCCAGAAGGCATCCAGGAGTTCATCCTCCTTGACCTTTCTGAGTATCTTTTCTCCCTGGAATATGATTCCCACTCCCTTGCCTCCTGCCAGGCCCAGGTCTGCCTCCCTTGCCTCACCAGGGCCATTTACTATGCAGCCCATTACTGCAAGCTTGAATGTTTGGGGAATTTTTCTGGCCCTTCTTTCCACTTCCTCGGCTATGGAGAAGAGGTTGATTTCGCATCTGCCGCACGTGGGGCAGGAAATGATCTCCGGCCCTCGATTTCTGAGCCTGACAGCCCTTAATATTTCATAGGCCACCTGTATCTCTTCCACCGGGTCCCTGGTAAGTGACACCCGCATGGTATCTCCAATTCCCTCCATGAGAAGGGCTCCCAGGGCAACACTGCTCTTGACAGTTCCTGCTATAAGACCGCCGGCTTCAGTAACCCCCAGATGTACGGGAAAGTCACTTTTCCGGGAAAAGAGCCTGTAGGCCTCTATGGTGGAGATAACATCAGAAGACTTGATGGATATCTTGATTTCCTCGTAGCCCATTTCCGTTACCAGCTCGATGTTTCTCAGGGCACTTTCCACCAGGGCCTGGGGGACAGGGCTTCCGTATTTTTTCAGTATGTCCTTTTCCAAAGAGCCGGAATTTACCCCGATCCTGATGGGCACTGACCTTTCCCTGGCCTTTTCTATAACCTTCTGAAGTTTTGTTCTGCCCCCGATGTTGCCGGGATTTATCCTGATACCGTGTGCCCCAGAATCCATGGCAGCCACTGCCAGGCGCCAGTCAAAATGGATATCTGCAATTAGAGGTATGGAAATTGCTTTAACAATTTCTGATATTGCATTGGCAGCCTCCATGTCAGGTACGGCCACACGGATGATTTCACACCCTGCTGCCTCAAGTTCTTTAATCTGGGCCACAGTGGATGAAACATCCCTGGTATCTGTATTGCACATGGACTGGACCACCACAGGATTGTCTCCGCCTATGGGAACATGGCCAACGTGGATGATTCTGGTTTTTCGCCGGTTTTTCTGCTGAGTGTTCATGGCCGCCATGATAATTAAGCTGCATGAACTCGGCAAGCTGGAAAGAATACTGTGAAGTATTTCTTTTAGCTCTTTTCCGGTATTGCCTGACAGGATGGCTGCAATTGTCCTGCAATATTTGCCTAAATGGGAAAAAATGGCATGACAATGTTGACATGATTATGGAATTTTATTTACGAATATGATAGGAGTTAAACCATGAAAGTTTTTAATCCAGGCGTGTTTCAGGTTAAGTCTGATAATCAGGCTGCCCAAAAACAACAGAAACAGGGCAAGGCAGACAGTACTTCCTTTTCCCGGATTCTTGAAAATGCATCTTCTGTGGAAAAAAACGTCGGGATAAAAGGAGGTTCGGGTCTTGAGCCACTGGGCCCGGTTGATGCCCTTAAGCCTGCCCAGAAGGATGCCCTTGCCAAGGGGGAAGAAATACTGGGTCTTCTGGATCATCTGGCCAGGGTGCTTGAATCCCCTGAAATGTCTGGTTCAGCCACAAGGTCTGCTGTAGAGGCCATTACGTCAAGGCTCGATGAACTGAGGCTCATGAGGGATGGTCTTGATGCCTCTGATCCCCTCAGGCAGACCCTTAATGAAATAGGCACAGTGTCTGTAGTGGAACAGGTTAAAATAACCAGAGGAGATTATGGGTAATTATGGAGCATGAAAAAAAGAAGGTCCTGGTAGTCGAGGATGACAATGAAGTACGAAGCATGCTGAGTGATTATCTGACATTTCTCGGCTATCAGACCGATACTGCTGAAGACGGTCTAGAAGGTCTGAACAGGATCAAGGAAGCCCATTACGACCTTGTAATAACCGATATAGCAATGCCCTACGTAAGCGGTATCGGCATAATTTCCATTCTCAAGAAGGACTATCCAGATATACCTGTCATTGCCATCACCGGTTATGGCTACCACGCAGAGGAGTTGGCGCAGGAAAAAAATGCAGATTTCATCATGGGTAAGCCCTTTGACGTCCAGAAACTTAAGGAAGCCATAAAAAAACTCCTCCCTTCCTGATGGGGGCACTGCCTGTTTTTCCCCATAGCCTGGGGCCCTTGGGACATTTCTTTCAAGATTCACCAAAAGCCGCTGTGCGGGCTAAATAAGCCTTGTGGATACATGATCTTGAAAGAAACATTCCGTCCCTATCCGAAGCCATCAATTTGTAAGGCTGGTTTAGACATAGAGAGCATATTCCTGGCTTACGAAATTTAACGGGACAGACCGGGAATGCCCCCTTTATATGGCATAATGCTGGCCCAGACTCGGAATGTGTATATCCGTCCTGGGCAGGGCCTTCTTTATGGTTTTGGCCAGGGCATTTTGCGCATTGGGCTCGCCATGTACGATAAAGAGTTTCTTGGGCCTGGCCTTTTTTACGTATTTCAGCAGGCTGGTCCTGTCTGCATGGGCAGAAAAGCCGTTTATTGTATATATTCTTGCTCGCACTGCTACAGGCTCTCCGAATATGTGAACCTGCTCTGCCCCTTCGATGATTCTCCTGCCCAGTGTACCTTCTGCCTGAAATCCCACAACAATGAGTGTTGTGGAATCCTTCCATAGCAGGTGCTTCAAGTGGTGTTTTATTCGTCCGCCAGTCATCATGCCGCTTCCGGCCAGAATGATCTTTGGCCCTGCAATCCCGTGAATGGCCTTGGATTCCTCCACGGTCTCAGTGAAAAAAAGACCAGGGAATTCAAAGGGTGTATGTTTCTTGTTTAGGGGCGTTTTCTTGAAAAGGCTGCAGTAGTCGCAGTGTTTTTGGTATATCCTGGTAATATTGATGGCAAGCGGGCTGTTCAGGAATACGGGTATCCTCTTGGAGAGTTTGCCGCTCCTCTTCATATTGCCGATATGGTAGAGCAGTTCCTGGGTACGTTCCAGGGCAAAGGTGGGAATAAGGACAGTTCCCTTGCGTTTTACCGTAGATGTTATGGCTTCTTCCAGTTCCTCAACAGAGGCCTGGTAGGACTTGTGGTCCCTGTCTCCATAGGTGGATTCCATAACCAGGGTGTGAATATCCGGTTCTGGAGGAGCCGGATCGTCAACCGTGGGCCTTCCCCCGTCACCGAGGTCCCCTGTGAACACTATTTTTTTTGCTTTGCCCCTCTTTTCCTTATATTCCAGGACCACCTGGGCCGACCCCAGAATGTGTCCTGCATCGTTGAGATGAAAGCTCAAGTGTACATCAGGTGCAATCTTTACCTTTTTGTTATATGGAACTCGAGACCCGAAAAGCTGCATACAGAAATAGACGTCTTCTAATGAATAGAGGGGCTCCTTGACCTTTATCCCGGCCCTGGTCAGGCGCCGCTGCTTCCAGAGGAATTCTTCCTTGAGTATATGGGCTGAGTCCATGAGTATAAGGAGCGCGATATCTTCTGTTGGCGGGGTACAGTAGATGTTGTTTTCAAAGCCCATCTTTTGCAGCACTGGTATCCTGCCGCAGTGGTCAAGATGACCGTGACTGAGTATCAGCCCGTTAATAGTAGATGGTTTGAATCCAAAGCCTGCGTAGTTGAGTTTTTCAAGTTCCCATGGGCCTTGAAACTGGCCGGAATCCAGCAGAAACCTGTGTTTTCCAATGGTCACCATGTGACATGAGCCGGTAACTGTGCGGGCCGCGCCGAAAAATTGAATTTTTGCCAATGCCTTGTGCCTCCTTGTTTCTTTCAGTCCTGGGTTTTACTAACCGGCTTCAGCCTTTTCAAGGGCGGTATCACAGTTTGTCCCGTTATCTCGTGTCCATCCATAAATGGCCCTTTTGCCCGATGACTGCGTTGCTCGTCGGCGAAAAATGCTCATGTACGCCAGTACACTGCGCTTTTTCGCCTTCTCGCGCCTTGCCCTCGAACAAAATTTCCTATTTCTGGATGGACACTAGGTAGCCCGCACAGCGGCTATTGGTGAATCTTGAAAGAAATGCTCGCCCCAGGGGTCCCCGGGCTATGAGGACAAACAGGAAGTGCTGCCCTTATCAATAAGTCCATGCAGATTTTTCGGTATCTGCTAAAAGGATACAGCACATACAAGACCGGGGGCGTGCAGGCGTACCATGCGTACTTCA
>QOAL01000095.1 GCA_003978135.1 Thermodesulfatator sp. | reverse complement strand
CTGGCAAAAAATAAGTGCGAACGCTGGGGATCATTCAGCCCTGAATTCGCATGGGCAACAATGACAGGAAAACATTCTCTTTTTAAGGAAGCAAGATTTGAATGAGACAGTAAGCCGCTTCAGTATCGGCATTGAAAGGATCATACGTATACAGTTCGGGGAAAATCCTCTGCTTTACTGGTCTGTCATAGCTGTGGTCATTGCCTTTGCCATGTTCCTGAGTTACGTGGTGACAAGGTATCTTGCCATCAGGTTTATACACGCGGCCCTCAGGAGGACAAGGAACAAGTGGGATGACATCCTTATTGAAAAAAAGGTGTTTGTGCCATTTGCGCTCCTGGCACCTGCCATTGTGTTCAACTATGCCGGCAGGCTCGTCCCAGACTTTCCCCAGATCCTGCTCAAGTTTTCTTTCCCCTTTGTCGTTTTTTCCATCGTTCTGGTTATAGACAGGCTGCTTTCCGCAGGGCTTGCCGTTTATGGCCGAAAAACCATTGCCAGGCGTTGGCCTATAAAGGGTTACGTGCAGATTCTCAAGCTCTTTCTGTACCTTGCTGCAGGTATCATTGCTGTATGCAGACTCCTGGACGAGTCCCCCTGGGGCCTACTAAGCGGGTTGGGAGCTGTTACCGCCTTTGTCATCCTGGTATTTAAGGACACCATTCTTTCCTTTGTTGCCAGCATTCAAATAGTCACAAACGACCTGATCCGGGTAGGTGACTGGATAGAGATGCCCCAGTTCCAGGCAGACGGAGATGTGATAGAGATAGCCCTGTACACAGTCAAGGTCCAGAACTGGGACAAAACCATTACCACCATTCCCACAAGAAAGTTCATGGAGCACTCATTCCGCAACTGGAGGGGAATGAAGATAGCTGGGGGAAGAAGGATAAAGCGGGCCATCCTCATTGACCAGTTAAGCATCAGGTTCTGTGACAGGCAGATGATAGAAAAGTTTCGAAAGATTCAGATATTAAAGAAATATATTCAAGCAAAAGAACAGGAACTTGACGAATACAACAGAATTATGGCCATTGACGACAGTGTGATGGTCAACGGCAGGAGAATGACCAATCTCGGCACCTTTCGGGCCTACTTGATTGAATATTTGAAGCAAAATCCTAATATCAGAAAGGACATGACATTTCTGGTGCGGCAGCTTGCTCCCACCCCTGATGGGCTTCCATTGGAAATATATGTCTTTTCAAAAAATACCGAGTGGGCAGCTTATGAAGCCATCCAGTCGGATATATTTGACCATGTACTGGCCTGTGTGCCTGAGTTTGGGTTGAGGGTATACCAGAGACCATCAGGCAGTGACCTGAAGGCACTTCGTGGCTGATGGCACCTGCCAAGGGGAGCCTTTCCTGTTTGTCCTTGTAGCCTGAGCACGAGCAGTTTCTTCCAAGATTGACCAAGAGCCGCTGGGCGGGCCACATTTCAGTTGACACTTTCAATGAGTGTCTGTAACAAAACAGGAAAAAATGAGGACTCAGGTGTACGGGAAGACCGGTGCAAATCCGGCGCTGGCCCGCAACCGTGAGCAGGGACCCGGGAACTACTAATGCCACTGCGGATTAATCCGTGGGAAGGCGGTTCTGGAAGGGGATGATCTGCAAGCCGGGAGACCGACCTGGGGACTGGAAACACGGGGCCTCGAGGCTTAAGGTCCCGTGTTGAAGGAGAGTTCTGCTCTCATCCCAGCCGTTCCTGTGCCAGGTTTGCCCTTTCGCCTTGTCCTCGGAAAAGAACAGGAGGAAAAAATGTTTGTTTTAGGCCAGGCACTTAATCTACTCGATGAGAGGATCTACAGGGCGGTTAGGCAAAGGGATGGAGATACTATCAGGGGGTTGGCAGTCCAGCAGATAAGAGATGGCGCAGATGGGCTGGATATATGCCTTGGAAACTGGAACAGGTGCGGTGAGGTTCTACCCTGGATTGTGAAACAGGTCAGGAAGGTGTCGGAATGCCCCCTGTTTCTTCCGCCTTGTCCTGAAGGACTTCCTGCCAGCCTGAAGGCGGCAGGACCCGGAAGCTTCATAAATTGTGTTACAGCAGATGCATCCCAGCTAAGGAGCATGTTTTCAGCAGCCGAAAGCCTGGATGCATCCTTGGTGGTGCTTTTGACCAGGAAGGGTTATCTCCCTGCCACCCTTGATGAAATCTGCCTGGTGGCAGAGGAGGTGCTGGAGCTTGCTGAAAAACAGGGATTTCCCGTAGAAAGGCTGGTTCTTGACCCGGTTATAAGGCCAAGAACAGGCTGTTTCTCCTGGGGAATGGAACTGCTCTTTCCGGACATCACCCTTTTCATGGAAGCGATTTTTCTCATAGGTAGGCTCAGGGATAACAAGGTAAAAACCATGGTAGCTCTTTCAAATATCAGGAGTTTTTTTGCCGGGCATGTAAACAACAGTCTTCAGGTACAGGTTCTTCGCCTTCTTTCCTCTGCCGGCCTTGATTTTGCCATGATAAATACGGGTAACCGTGAGCTGGTTACTGCTGCCAAGCAAGTGAATTCGGAAATGAACATAAGCCCGTTTTCAGGAAGCATTTGGCAGGAAATGCCCTGGGAAAATCATAAAGCCCCCATGGTTTCAGCAGGATAGATGAACCTTACCATAACACTTACCTTCCTTTTCTATTTCATGGCAGTCCTTGTAATCGGAGTCATCGCATGCCTTCGCACCAGGGATATTTCTGATTACATCCTGGGGGGCAGGAGGCTTGGCAGTTTGGTGGCAGCTCTTAGCGCCGGGGCATCTGATATGAGCGGCTGGTTGCTGCTCGGACTGCCTGGGCTGGTTTATTCCCAGGGGCTCTTAGCCCTTTGGCTCGCAGGCGGCCTTCTCCTGGGCACTTGGTTCAACTGGACAATAGTTGCCACGAGGCTCAGGGTCATGAGCTTTGAAGCGGGAAATGCCATAACGCTTCCAGAATTTCTGGAGAGGAGATTTCAGGACAGTTCACGGGTGCTAAGGGCGCTTTCTGCCATATTGATACTTTTTTTCTTTACAATTTATACCAGCTCTGGACTCGTGGCCGGCGGCAAGCTCTTCAATGCTGTTTTTAATATTCCCTATCACTGGGCAGTAATTATCGGGGGCGTATCAGTACTTTCATATACCTTTATCGGCGGTTTTCTTGCGGTTTCCTGGACCGATGCCTTCCAGGCACTCCTCATGCTTTTTGCACTACTGGCCGTACCTGCCTTGTCCTGGCTCAATATTCCAGAATCCGCATGTTCATCCCAGGGATTGCTTTCCTGCCTTTCCGGGTTTCTGAGCCCGTTAAAGAATCGTGACGGAACTGGATATTCTGTCATCACAATCCTGTCCCTGCTGGCCTGGGGCCTTGGATATTTTGGTCAGCCCCACATACTTGCACGCTTCATGGCCATAGATTCACCATCCGGCATCAAAAAGGCGCGCCTGATTGGCACTGCTTGGGCAGGACTGGCCATGGCCGGCGCAGTGCTGGTGGGACTGTCCGGGCTGGTATATTTCAGTGGACGACTGGGAGATGCAGAAAAGGTCTTCATCTTTTTGGTTCGTGAACTTATGCATCCTGCAATAGCGGGAATATGTCTCGCAGGGATACTGGCTGCAATTATGAGTACTGCTGACTCCCAGCTTCTGGTATCAGCATCTGCCCTTACAGAGGATTTTTATCGGGGACTCATGAGGCCGGAGGCAGGCCAGAAGGAACTTGTCCTGGTAGGAAGGATTACGGTCATAGGTGTTTGTCTCCTGGCAGCCTGGTTTGCCAGGGACCCGGAAAGCCTTGTACTGGACATAGTTGCCTATGCATGGGCCGGATTCGGTGCCTCCTTCGGCCCGGTGCTCATATTTTCCCTTTTCTGGCAGCGCATGACTTGTAAAGGCGCCCTTCTGGGAATAGTTTCAGGGGGACTTTCAGTAATTGTCTGGAAGGGGCTGAGTGGAGGGATCTTTGATGTTTATGAACTGTTACCGGGCTTTCTCATATCCTGCGTGGTTATTGTAGTGACAAGCTTGTTGGACAGCCCGCCTGCCAGGGAAACATTGAGAATGTTTCAAGAATTTCAGAAAACATGAAGGCCTAAGTAGCATGTACCCCTGGTACACTGCGCTTTTTCGTCTCCCTGCGCCTTGCCCTCAAACAAAACTACCTATTTTTGGAAGGAAACGAGATATAAAAAAGGGGAAACAATCTCATGAAGCCTGCAACTGAAGTTTTGAGTGAAAGAGATATCCTTCTTGGAGTCATAAACCGATTCATAGGTTTTTTTACCAGGAAGATCCAGCATACCACCATGAACAGGACGGATATAGAGTATCCATTTGTAGCCATGGATACGCGTCAGGTGCTGGAACAGCTCCTTTTCGTCAGGGATTACCTGGATAAAAATGACAATCAGCAGGGCAGGGCCCCTACCTTTGTTGATATCGGCTGTGGATTTGGAAACGTGATGCTTTTTGCAGAACAGCTTGATTTTGAGGTATTTGGTCTGGAAAAAGACGAGGCCTCCCTGGAAGTGGCCAGAAAACTATTTGAACCGGAGCAGCTAATAGAAGCAGATATCAGGAAGTATTCCGGCTATGACCGCTTTGACATCATCTATTATTTCTGTCCCCTCACCGAAGGCCAGAGGGATTTTGAAAAGTTCGTTGAAGACCAGATGAAAAAAGATAGCATACTCATAGCCAATTACAAACGAAGCCAGGACATAAACAGTGATTCACGCTTCAGGAGGCTTTCAGTTGAACTTCCCATATGGCAAAAGGAAGCAGTCTGAGTTTTCCTGTCCCTTGGATTTTTCGGGGTATTTCCATTTTCCAACAATGTGTTTGTGATTTTTCGTTCTTATCTCCTTGCTTTTTAGGCCGTTTTTTGATAGTTACTGAATATTCATTCAGTTTGTGTTTGATGTTGAGATGAGCCTGAAGATACAGAGGTTACAGGCTTGTCGAGAGCCTGACCGCAATGCCTTGAATTTTAGAGGTGTAAGATTGGCTGCAACAGGTAATAACTGGTGTCCATCCAAAAATGGCCCTTTTGCCCGATGGCTGTGTTGCTCGTCGGCGAAAAATGCTCATGTTCGCCAAGTACACTGCGCTTTTTCGCCTCCTTGCGCCTTGCCATCGAACAAAATTGCCTATTTCTGTATGGACACTAACTGAAAGGGGAGAGGGACTGAAATGAAGAAAGTACTTTTTTCATTGGTAATCGCAGGGTTGGCAACCACTTTTATGGCTTTTGCAATGGCAGCAGATTCAGGGCCGGATGCATCGAAAACCACTGCTGCAAAT
>QOAL01000094.1 GCA_003978135.1 Thermodesulfatator sp. | reverse complement strand
GAATCGTCAAACAAAGACAAATAAAGCACTTAAAATGTAGCTGAAGTCAGTCAAGAGAACTGTTTCCTAGATATTTCGACAGTGGCTATAATATTTTCTAATCTTAGAGAGTGGTTTTACGGTTTTAGCGCGACGATTCGGGATCATACTACGGTTAGTAGTTCGGTGTATCAGCACTTTTGGACTTACCAATATCCCACTTACGATTCCTTCACAAGGCATTTTCCAGCCTTTGTTGTCTACCTACAGCTTTATTCTTCTTCCATGTCCAACAAACGAGCTGAAGACGTTTGATTTACGCACTTTCTGCACCTGTTTGTGAGTATTACATCCAAGAAGACTGTTGTCAGTTATGAACTCAACCGAGGTTGTTTGCAGTGCTGTGGTAGTCTGGGGATAGTTGTTCCTTCCCCCTCATCAATTTTAATGTTTTTAAAATTTAAATTTAAATTTTCCAATATAAAATTACACCTGATATTTAGTTCATAAAGAAATACTAATAAAACTGTAAAAAAAAGTGTAAAACTTTCATAGATTTTGAAACTGAATAGAAAAAAGACTGATAATTATTTTGAACGCTCTTTATCATAAAATTGCAAAATCTAAGCAAATCAACCAGATTACCGGTATTTACATGTAGATTTTTACAGTCAGTTATTCTGATTTCGAGAATATTTGGCTGTTCAACACCCACTTTTGACGACCATTTCCACCATTTCCGTGGCCATGGTGGCCCTTTCCGTTCATGCCCGGACCGGATACAGGATTTCCATCCTTGTCCACACGGCCCCTTTCCTGCGGGCTGTTGATGATCGCATCAACTTCTTCCTGGGTAAGAAACTGAGCAGTGTAGCTGATGCCCAGGGCTGCAAGCCTGGACCCAAAGGCTCTCAAGTGATTCCTGGAGCCCTTGACCAGGTTCTGGTATACGGTCTTGATGTCATCGTTGTCAGTGGTCTCGAGCAGGTCATTCAGGTCCTTGATATCCAGATCCTCAATGGTGGCCCCTACCTGGAGAGCTGCCTCATTACTCTCTGCGCCCTTTTGGGTCAGACTGTTGTAGAGGTCCTGCATTTCAGAAGAATTAAACTGGCCGGGTGCAAGTCCTTCCACTGGGTCAATTAATCCATACTTGGAAATGAGTGCTCCAACTGCGTCCATGTGACGCTGTTCCGCTTCAGATATCCGGGAGAAAACAGAATCCTGCCAGGTTTCAAAAAGATACGTATAAACATCTCTGGCAAGCTTTTCTTCCTCTCTCATCTTCAAGAGCCCCTGCTCTTCTTCCTGGCTTAAATCCTGATAGGGAAGCTGGGAGACCATTGCACCAGATCCTGATCCCAAGGTCTGGCCGCCATTATTTCCATGGCCGTTGCCATTGCCGGCGGCCATGGCACTTCCTGCTCCTAATACAAGACATGATGCAAGGAAAAAAATCTGTAATCTTTTAAGGGTGTTCGTTTTCATTGGTTAATCTCCTTTTTTCTGTTTTTTTTATTTATGAATGATCATCTGCTGTTACTTGTGGCCCTTTCCATGGCCATGGCCTTTACCTGAGCCATCGCAGTTTCCACTGCCCTGTCCCCCGGACTGGCCGTATCCATAATGATGACCCTTGCCCTTGCATCTGGCATATTGGGCCCTTTCTTCACCAGTGGCATTCTGCATCCTTGTTCTCCATGCATCCTTGAAGGCTGCTTTTTCCTCAGGAGATTTGTCCATCATAGTTCCGCGCATCTGGGATAGTTCCTGGAGGCTGTATCCGCTGTAATCTGCCCCGAAAGCAGGCACGGCCATAAAAACGGCCCCTGCTATTACCATTGTCTTTAATGCTCTGTATTTCATCGTTGTTTCCTCCTTTAATTTCACGTGTGTATTTGCTGTTTACTACTCAAGGAACGTGCCACATACAAAATTACGAAAATTAGGCCGTTATTTCAGTTGGTTAAGATGCCTGGCCGCAGGACAGGACAGTGCTTGTTTTCGACAAATCGCGTTTCTGGCTCGACAATTTTGTCGAAAAAAATTGTCCCCAGGGACGACACCCGGGAACCATCGACAATTTCTTCAATATTTATAGTGGGTTTTAGATGTGGTATCCTTTTTGCGCATGACTTCATGAGAAGAAGTCGGAATTTTTTAAAAAAGCAAAAGGTCTACACTCGACAATTTATGAGTATTCATAACAGCCAAAAACCTGCTGCCTGGTGCATGTTGGCACTGACACTCATGTTTTCCCCATACCTGATATCCACACTGTTGGCTTCCCAGCTGATAGACGGATTTATTATTGATATAGACAAGGGGAAAAAAATAATGAGCATAAGGGATAGGTTTTCTGACGAGGAAAGGGCCATTTCATTTAAAACTTTGAAGGACCTGGGCGAAATAAAGCCTGGTGATCCTGTGAAAATGTGGGTTTCCCCCCAGGGCAACGGGACAGCAAAAATCGAAAAAATTTACAAGCAGAGCGTATTTGGTCATGACATGACGGGTATCAAGAAAAGGCTGAGAAAGGCTGCGGGAAAAAGAACACCTGGGCACAATGGGCATGGCATGGGAAGCGGCAGTGGAAGCCGAACAGGCCACGGCAAATCGCACGGACGGGGTCATGGCAAAAGGGGCAGAAGGTAACAGATTGGACATGCCTGTTGCCAGTGACCAGTTAAAAAAATTCTCCTTCCCCAGTCTCTGGAAGGCAAATATCATGGCCTTTGGCGTGATCTTCCTGGTGGCAATTTCGGTTGCTATCTGGCAGACAAGGTATCTCAACAAGGTTTTCCTGAATGAGGCTAGGGACCATGCCAGACTTGCCGCTGAAATAATAAAACTCAATGCCCAGAACGCCATGGAAGCTGCCAATATGGGCAGGGACATTGTTTCTTCGTTTTTGAAAAGTCAAATTAAGTTCATAAGATATCTGCAAAGGGTGGAGCCTTTTACCCAGGATGAGCTGGCGGCATTTGCACATGAAGCCGGACTTGCCGGCATTACCATTCTTGACAATGCATCAGGGGAAATAATCGAGAGCGCGGATGGATGGCTAAAGGGAAAAGCACCTTCCCTGTGTCGCCAGGCATCGGCCCTAAGAACCATTGAACATGACCATATCTTCATCCTGAACAGCCCGGGCCGGAAGGATGAAAGCGTCTGCGTAATAACGGGAATTGATGCCACCAATGTTCAGAAACTGCAGCAGCGCATAAGTCTTGATAACACGATCAAGAAGATCTCCCATCTTGCAGGCGTGAAATTTGTGCGAATAACGGACAAAGAGAGCGCCTGCAGCGAGATAAACGGCTGGGGATGCGCAGCGGACTGTAAAACCAGACATGATGTTCTTTATCTGGATACACCCTCCGGCCCTGTTGTCAGGGTTCAGTTCGAGCTGGGAAGTGACGTTCTTGTACTTGGTATGGATGCGTCATCACTCAGGAAAAAACAGAAAAATATCTGGATGCTTTTTCTGTTTTTCACCCTGGTCCTGGTGTTGACTGGCGGCATAGTTACATGGCTCCTATACAAGCACCAGATGTCATACCTTGAAAAGATGCGGGATTACGAGGAAGAATTGTTCCAGAAACGCCACGAGGCGAGCCTTGGCCGTTCTGCCGCAACCATTGCCCATGAAATCAGGAACCCCCTAAACAGTGTTTCCATGGGCATACAAAAGATGCTCATGGATAAAAATGGCATGAGCGAACACAATATCTCCCTGCTGCTCATGCTGAAAGACGAGCTTGTGCGGGTAGAGCGCATAATTTCAGGCCTTCTGTCCTATGCCAAACCCATGAAGATAAACAGGCAACCAGTATTACTCTCACAGGAAATCAGGAAGGTCCTGACAAGACTGAGATCCAGGCACTCCGTCGAAGATACTGGCATAGATTTCAGAATCTCTGCAGAAACCCAGGTGGAGGCAGACCAGCACCTGGTTTCCCAGCTTTTTGAAAACCTTCTCTCCAATGCCATGGACGCCCAACCGGACGGCGGCAGCATAGAAATAGAGTTCCTTGTGGAACCGGGTTTCCAAGTGGTCAGGCTGTCCAACCAGGGGCATATCCCATCCAGGCAGGACCTGGAGCAGCTCTTTGAACCCTATTTCACCCTGAAGACCAGGGGCACGGGGCTGGGGCTTGCCATCTGCAAACGTATCATGAAGGCTCATCACGGTTTTTTACGAGCCACTGTAAAGAATGGGACGTTTTCCATTGAGGTGGGATTTCCAATAACGCCTGGAAACAGAAACAGGAAAACAGTCGGATGAATATACTTGTAGTAGATGATGAACCGCTCCAGAGGAGCATATTGAGCCAGTTCCTAAAAGAACAAGGCTTCTCTGTGCTTGAAGCTGAAAACGGCACCCAGGCCATTGAAATCTTCAGAAATCAGTTCTGTCCCCTGGTTCTCCTGGACCACAAGATGCCTGGAATGACAGGAGACCAGGTGCTTGAGCAACTGAGGCAGATGAATCCCATGGTGCAGGTGATAATGATTACCGCCTACGGGGAAATAGATATGGCAGTTAATGTCATGAAACTTGGGGCAATAGATTTTCTCGAAAAGCCGGTAGACCTGGAACTACTTCTGCAAAAGGTGGAGTCCGCAGTCAGCAAAATCGAAACAGAAGAAGATATCCAGGAGGTAACCAGGCAAATAGAACAGGAACATATCCCATTGACATTCATTGGGAAGAGCCCCGGCATGAAGGAGGCCGTTTCCACTGCACGGCGAGTGGCAGATACGCCTTGGCCGGTCCTGTTATACGGTGAAACCGGGACGGGAAAGGAGCTCATGGCAAGGCTGGTTCACGAGCTCAGCCCCAGGAAAAACGCTGAATTCGCAGAAGTCAATTGCGCTGCAATTCCTGAAAATCTCTTTGAAAGTGAGCTTTTCGGCCACAGAAAGGGTGCATTTACCGGCGCCACCAAGGACAAGAAGGGGCTTTTTGAATTTGCACAGGGTGGAACAATCTTTCTGGATGAAATAGGGGAAATGCCCGAACATCTTCAGGCAAAAATGCTCAGGGTTCTTCAGGAACAGAAGATGACGCCCGTGGGCTCACTCAAGCCTGTAAAGGTGGACGTGAGGATAATCGCAGCTACCAACCGGGACCTCAAGCTGATGATAGAACAGGGCCTGTTCAGGCAGGATCTTTATTTTCGTCTTAATGTATTCGAAATACACCTGCCACCCTTACGGGAAAGGAAGGAGGACATCCCTGAACTCATCACGCTATTCCTGGAAAAATACAGGTCAAAGCCAATAGGCATCTCCTCTGAGGCACTGGATA
>QOAL01000104.1 GCA_003978135.1 Thermodesulfatator sp. | reverse complement strand
GCATTCCTTCTTGCAGAATTTGTCCGTATAAAATCAAGATCCCTCGTCCTTGAAGCAGGTGCTGGTTGCGGAGTAATCTCGCTGATCCTGGCAAGAAGATTTCCTTCATGCACCATCAGTGCAGTGGAAATACAGGAGCAACTATTTCTATTTCTGAAAAGAAATATCATAAACAACGAACTAGATGACCGGATAACTCCTGTTCACGCAGATATCAAGGCCTGTAAAAGGCTCTTCCAGGCAGGGAGCTTTGATCACATGGTAAGCAATCCGCCATTCAGGAGTCCAAATTCCGGCAGGCTGTGCCTTGATTCCTGCGAGGCTGTGGCACGCCATGAAATTTTACTTGATCTTTCCTCGCTCCTGGAAGCTGCCTGCTGGGTTCTGAGACCAGGAGGCCGTTTCTCTGTTATCTACCCGGCAGAAAGGCTCTCGGTTCTTCTGCATTACATGACAACAGCGAAAATTGAGCCCAAGCGACTCAGGTGTGTACATGCATCCGCTGGCCAGCAGGCCAGGCTCGTCCTTGTGGAAGGTACCAAGGACGCAGGCACGGAATTAAGGATAGAAAAACCCCTCTTCCTGTCATAGTGTTATGGAGGCAATCCCGGTTGGTTTGAGTTGGCTGCGTCTTGTCCCCAATCAGGTCTACAGCTCTGATCATCTTCGTTTATTGCCGGCTCCGGACAGGGCCGAGGCGTTTCTTTCAAGATTTCACCAAGGGGAAGCCAGGTTTAGCTGCAACCAAGTCTGTAATTCTGCCTGAGTATGTATCCAGAAAAAGTATGTAGCCCGCACAGCGGCTGTTGGTGAATCTTGAAAGAAACCCTCGGCCCCTGGCTCACATGAACAAACAGGAGATGCTCCCTGCCCCCCTGAATTCAGCATAAAAAAAATAATCCCTGGTACGCAAATTCTGATTTGGCAATTCTGCCTTGAAGATGTTATTTTACCAGTTTATTCAGCCATGAATCTGACAAGCATACAGTGATGACTAAAGACCTCCCCGTAGGCTTTTTCAGGGGGTCTCATTTTGCCCATTTTTCAAGCTGCCAATGGGCGCTCATGGCTGTAAAATACCACGAATCCATCAATTAAGGAGCCTGATTTGATTAGAAGCCGTATCCTGGTCTGTGTTATAACCGTCTTGACTGTGGCTGCATGTGCCCCGAAAAACGCCACAGTGACTTCCAGAGCAAGACAACAGAAAATAATTGAAAATTACATCAAGCCTGCCCAGCCGACACCTAAAGAAAACAAGGAGAAGATAAAGGAAGACCTGCAAGACCTTTTCCCTGAAGCCGGCACATGCCCCATAGACACCACGAAGGTGGACCCAGAATCAGACCAGGGAAAGCTGGACATGGCACTTGAGCTCTGCAAGCTTTCCCAGGACCTTTGGGCAGACGGGGACAAGGACGGCGCCATCAAGGTGCTGGATGACGCATACAGCCTAGTCCTGAGCGTGGATAACCAGGAAGAAGATCCTGACATCACCCAGCAGAAGGATGACCTCAGGTTTCTCATATCAAAGCGCATCCTTGAAATACACGCATCCCGCTTCCGCACTACCAAGGGCTTTAAAAATGCAATTCCCTTAACCGTAAACAAATTTGTTCAGAAAGAGCTGGATCTTTTTACAGGAAAGGAACGGGATTTTTTCATGGCCTCGTACAGACGTTCGGGAAAATACCGCCCCATGATTGTAAAGGAGCTCAAAAAGGCCGGCCTTCCCCAGGAGCTTTCATGGCTGCCTCTCATAGAAAGCGGATTCAAGATCAGGGCATTGTCCAGGGCCAGGGCCCTGGGGCTTTGGCAGTTTATTCCTTCCACGGGTTACAAATTCGGACTACAACGAAATATATGGATTGACGAAAGGCTTGATCCTGAAAAATCCACCAAGGCAGCCATTGCGTATATGACCGAGCTTCACGAGATATTCGGTGACTGGTCCACAGTACTTGCTGCCTATAACTGCGGTGAGGGAACCGTCCTTAAGGCCATAGACAGGCAGAAAATCAACTACCTGGACAATTTCTGGGATCTCTACCAGCGGCTTCCCAGGGAGACGGCCAGATACGTGCCGCGATTCATAGCCACCCTTTTGATTATCAAAGATCCAGGCAGGTACGGAATGAACCTGCCGGAACCGGACAGTCCCATTCCCTATGAAAAAATAAGGATCACCAAGCAGGTCCAACTCAAGGACATTGCAAAGGCCATAGGGGTTTCAGACCTGGTGCTGGAAGAACTCAATCCGTCTCTTAGGCACAGGGTTACACCTGAGGCTGGCTTTGACCTAAAGGTACCCAGGACTTATGGCCGGGTTCTCCTGGCAAGGCTTGACGAAATACCAAAATGGACACCGCCCAAAACCAGATATCGCAAGGTCAAAAGGAGAAGGCATCCCACAAAGAAAACCTATATTGTAAAACACAGGGTCAAAAAGGGGGAAAGCCTGTCTGTGTTGGCCAAGAGATATCATACCACCACCAAGGCCATCCGCAGGGCCAGCAGGCTTAAAAGCAACAAGATCATGGTGGGCCAATTGCTTAAGATCCCCACCAGATCTACAAGATACGCCTCTGCCCGAAAGGCCAAAAGAACCAGAACCTATGTTGTGAAGCGTGGTGATACCCTTTGGAAAATTGCCAAAAGATACAATGTTTCCGTATCCAAGCTCAGGAGAATCAACAAGCTTTCTTCAAACTGCCTTTTTATAGGACAAAGGCTCTCGATTCCCAGAAGTGGTTAAGAAAAAAGGTGACTTGATATGAGCAGCAGAAGGCTTCTTGATGCCAAGGAAATAGACAGGACACTTGCAAGGATTGCCCACGAAATAGTTGAAAAAAACAAGGGCACAGGGGGGCTTTGTCTCGTTGGCATAAGGACCGGAGGGGTACCCCTCGCATCAAGACTCAAGGAAAAAATCAAGGAAATAGAAGGCACGGCCCCGGAAATGGGAATTCTGGATATTACCCTTTACAGGGACGACTGGAGCACCCTGAGCCAGCACCCCATTGTAAGAAGCACTGAAATCCCCTTTTCCATAGACAACAAGACAATTGTGCTGGTAGATGACGTTATTTATACCGGAAGGACCATTAGAGCTGCCCTGGATGCCCTTACAGACTATGGCCGCCCTGGAAGGATAGAACTTGCAGTTCTGGTGGACAGGGGAAGAAGGGAGCTCCCGGTTCAGCCCGACTTCACTGGCATCAGCCTTGCCACCTCAAAGGATGAACACGTAAACGTCTATCTTGAGGAGATTACCGGAAGGGACGAAGTTCTGATAGAAAAGGCAGATAATGAATCATAGGCAGGTTGGACCACCTGTTCCCCTGGCTGTTACCATGGGATGTCCTGCAGGAATCGGTCCGGAGATTATCGTAAAGGCCCTTGCCGGCTCCACCAGCCCCCCAGCCGTGGTATTCGGGGATAAAGACATATTAGAACGCGCCTGCGCCTTTACCGGAATTGGCGACATAACCTTTGAAGAATGGTCCCCTGGACAAGATATTTCCTCGTCTGCTCCAGGTAAAACCATATTCGTTTATCCCTTGACCAGCCTTTCACCAGAAGAAATAATTCCCGGTACACCCTCTGCCACCACTGGCAGGGCCTCTTATAAATACCTTGAAGCTGCCATAGATCTTGCCCTGGAGAAAAAAGTATCTGCCATCGTAACTGCGCCTTTAAGTAAAACCGGCCTTCGCCTTGCTGGATACAGGTGGCCGGGCCACACGGAGATACTTGCAGAAAAGACGCAAACCAGGGATTTTGTCATGATGATGGCGGGTTCCAAACTCGTTGTCACCCTGGTCACCATCCATGTTCCCCTGTCGCAGGTGCCTGCCCTGCTCAGTAAAAAACGGGTTCTTAAAACCATAGAAATAACCTATCATGCCATGAAACGTGATTTTGGAATAAACAGGCCTAAGATTGCCGTTTGCGGTCTAAATCCCCATGCAGGGGAAGGAGGAATGTTCGGCATGGAGGAAACAGAAATAATCGGACCTGCCTGTACCGAGGCCATTGATCATGGGATCGATGTAAAAGGGCCGCTTCCTCCTGACACGGTCTTCTTCCAGGCAGCAAACCGGGAATTTGACGCGGTCGTATGCCAGTATCACGACCAAGGACTTATTCCATTCAAGCTACTCCATTTCAGAGACGGAGTAAATGTTACCATTGGTCTTCCCATAATCAGGACCTCTGTAGATCATGGTACTGCCTACGACCTGGCTGGAACCGGGCTGGCAGACCCGGAAAGTCTCAGGTCAGCCATGAAACTGGCCTCCAAAATCCATGACAACAGGTCAAAAAACCCTTAGCCGTGAATCCAGCCGTGTCTAATGGTGAAAATTCCCGTTCACCAGTACTGGAAATAAACGGGCTTGAGAAACATTTTGGCAAGAGAAAAGTATTAAAGGGGCTTGATATCCGCCTGCTTGCAGGCCAGTGCCTGGCACTTCTCGGCCCAAACGGGGCAGGAAAAACCACCACAATTCGTATAGTACTTGGTCTTGTAAACGCATCCAGCGGGAAGATCCGGGTATTCGAAAAGCCTCTTCCTGCCCACCTGAGAGAGGTAAAATATTCAATCGGCGTAGTGCCCCAGATGGACAACCTGGACCCGGATCTTTCAGTACTGGACAACCTGCTGATTTATGCAAATTATTTCGGCATAAAAAAACGCCAGGCCCGTCAAAGGGCAACAGAGCTCCTGTCATTTTTTGCACTTCGAAACAGGAAGGATGAAATCATACAAAACCTGTCAGGAGGCCAGAGAAGGAGGCTTCTGCTTGCCAGGGCCCTGATCAACAGGCCCAGGCTGCTGATCCTGGACGAGCCCACCATCGGCCTCGATCCCCAGGCACGCATACTCATATGGGAAAGGCTGGAGCGTCTCAGAAGGGACGGAACCACCATGCTTCTGACCAGTCATTACATGGAAGAGGTGGCCCGCCTTGCCACCGAGGTCATAATAATAGATCACGGGAAATCCATAGCACGGGGCCGGCCCCATGATATGGTGGAAAGGATGCTCGGGACCGAGGTCATGGAATTTTCAGGCCCTGAAGACAAGCTTGAAAATCTGCGTCAAGCCCTGAAAAGCTGTAATGTCACTGTGGAAAAGGTCAAAAACAGACTCTATGTTTACGTGAAAGAGAGATGTGTAGAACTTGACAGTGCAACAGGAGATTTTGCCATGGTCATCAAAAGACCTGCAACCCTTGAGGACCTTTTTCTGAAACTGACAGGCAGGAAACTCAGGGAGACATAGAACGGTGTATCACGTCTGGTACAGAAATTTCAGGGTCTGGCTTAAGCACGTCAGGGCAAGCCTCATAGGCAACCTTGGCCAACCCTTACTGTTTCTCATGGCCATGGGTTATGGACTGGGCAGATCCGTACCGGAAATAGAAGGCCTGACATACCTGCAGTTCATTGCT
>QOAL01000009.1 GCA_003978135.1 Thermodesulfatator sp. | reverse complement strand
ACCTGGCCCTGGGCCGTTTCATCAACAGATATGCCCGCTGCTATTTGAAGCGCTTCCCCACTGGCAGGAGTTGAATCCGGTGTCTGAGTGGTTCCGGTTTGGTTAGCAGTGACCTGTGTCTCTGTTTGTTCTCCGTCTGCCAAGGATGTTTCCACATTGTTCGTGGAAAATTCCTGGACCAGTGCATGAAAAAGGACCAGCATCTTCTGGATTTCTGAAAAAAAGCCTTCAAATGCCCTAGCTGGCGTCTCTTCTGGCTGGTTGGTCAAATCATGTTGCGTTTCACCGACTGTTCCGGCTTCCTGGAGTTCACCGGCGGGATTCTGTGCATTGCTGTTGGGATTTTGCAGCGTGCCTTTTTGAAAACCGAACAATAAATCAAATAATTTAAACAGCTCCGTTAGGCCGCCGGTTTCCGACTGGGGAGGATCTGCCTGTAACTGACTGCCTGTGGTCTGTATACCTCCAGGTGTCTGTATGGTTTGTACATTGGAATCCCCGGCCGGCTGCAGGCTGCCTGCCTGGGTGATATAATTTTCAAAGCTGCCGGCCCCCCCGGGGGTTCCTGCTGTTGCTGCCGAATTTCCCGTACCTCCGGTTTGAGGTTGGGGAGTTAGATTCACAAGTGGTATCGCACTCATATTTTTCCCCTTGAATGGTTTTTTGTTTTAAATCACTACAAGAATCATGCCTGGCGCCCAAAAAGTCATTTCTCTTGCAGAAATAGCCTTTTCCGCAAAGCAAGATGAAAGATATGCCTGGTGATTAAAGGAAACGGAGGAACACTTTTCCCATGGGTGGGCAGTAAGTGCCTGCCACTTTCATTTTCAAGACCCATGGGAAAATGTGGCGAAAAAATCATGTTTTTGGTTTAATTGAAATTTATGACTGATTTACTGACAAAATTTGCGCAACAATTAACCAGTGTCCTGGATGAGACCATTAAGGAACAAGGGGACCTAGTATATGAAATTGCCATGCAGATTTCAGGCAGACTGAATTCGGGCGGAAAGCTTCTCCTGTGCGGTAATGGCGGAAGTGCGGCGGATTGCCAGCATATAGCTGCAGAATTTGTAAACCGGTTTAGGCTGGAAAGGCGGGCACTTCCGGCAATCGCCTTGACCACGGACACTTCCGTCCTGACTTCCATTGCCAATGATTTTTCATTTTCCCAGGTGTTTGAAAGGCAGGTGGAAGCCCTTGGGGACCCGGGAGATTTCCTCTTGGGTATTTCTACCAGCGGTAATTCTGAAAATGTGCTGAATGCCCTTAAGAAGGCGCAAGACCAGGGCATGAAAACCATAGGTTTTACAGGCAGCCAGGGCAATGCAATGTCTGCTTGCTGCGATTATCTTGTTAAGGTGCATTCCCGGGAAACACCCCGTATCCAGGAGGTGCATATATTCCTGGGACACGTTATTTGTGATCTTGTGGAAAGGATGGTCTTTGAAAAATGAGTTATCCCCCTCCCTTTTCCTTTAAGGGCCTCAACACCTATTCCCTTTATGACAGGCCCAGCAAGGTATCAGTACAGGATTTGGGGAGTCCTGTTGCCCCCGGCAGCTCCATGAGGGAATTTTTTTCATGCCTGCCGTCCCAGCTCGCCGCTGCCGATCTTCTTTCCGTTGCCAGGGCATGGGCAGATGCCGTGAAATCAGGGAAAAGGGTAATCTTTGCCATGGGGGCACATGTTATCAAGGTGGGACTCAATCCACTCCTTATAGATCTCATGGAAAGGGGGCTAATCTCTGCCCTGGCCATAAACGGGGCCGGCATCATTCACGATTCAGAGATAGCCATGGCTGGCAAGACATCCGAGGACGTGAGCCAGGTGCTTGGCACAGGTGCCTTCGGAGCTGCCAGGGAAACAGGTGAGTTTCTAAATGGTGCAATCAACGCGGCTGCACGGCTGGACCAGGGCCTTGGCCAGACCGTGGGGCAGATGCTGCTTGCAGAAAAATTTCCATACAATGAAGCGAGCATTCTGGCATCTGCTGCCAGGCTGGATATCCCTGTTACAGTACACGTGGCCCTGGGCACGGATATCATTCATATACATCCGGCAGCCGATGGCGCCAGTATCGGCAAGGCTTCTTTTTATGATTTTCGTATTTTTTGTTCCCTTGTTGCCGGGCTGCAGGATGGTGTATATTTTAATGTCGGTTCTGCTGTGCTCCTTCCTGAAGTCTTCCTGAAGGCCCTTACGGCTGTCAGGAATGTGGGTCATGAGGTAACGCGTCTTGTTACTGTCAACCTGGATTTCATACGCCAGTACCGTCCCTTGACCAATGTTGTAAACAGGCCTACCCTGGAAGGCGGCAAGGGATACAACCTTACAGGGCATCATGAGATCATGATACCCCTTCTGGCATCTGCACTGCTGGAAGAGCTGGCTTCAGCCGGCCAAATTGATGTTCAAAATCAGTAAACGGAGGTAGAAAATGCCTATTTACGAATATGTATGCAATGCTTGTGGTGAAGAATTTGAACAGCTTGTCTTTTCCCATGACGAGGTAATTAAATGCAGGAGCTGCGGTTCAGGAGATACTACAAAAAAGATGTCTGCTTTTGCAATGAAATGCGGGGACAGATTTGTAGGGACCGGCAAGAAGGCGTCTTCCGGCAGCTGTGCAGGCTGTACCAGTACCAACTGCAGTTCCTGTGGGGGCTGAGGGGCCTGCATGAAAGATAAGCTCGTACTTGCCACCAGAAAAAGCAAGCTTGCATTGGCCCAGAGCAACTGGGTGAAGTCCTGCATTCAGGAGGTCAGGCCCGGGGTGTCTGTTTCCCTGCTGGAGGTTACGACAAAAGGGGACAAGATTCTGGACGTGCCCCTGGCCAAGGTTGGGGGCAAGGGCCTTTTTGTCAAGGAAATCGAAGAGGCAATGCTTCAGGGACGGGCAGATTTGGCTGTGCACAGCCTCAAGGATGTCCCCACGGAGATCCCCGAGGGCCTGGAAGTATCTGTCTTTCCCCGGAGAGAAGATTACAGGGATGCATTTATCAGTAACAAGTATGAGAAAATAGAAGATCTTCCTGAAGGCGCAACAATCGGGACCAGCAGTCTCAGAAGAATGGCCCAGCTCAGAAAGGTAAGACCTGATCTCAGGATTGAATCCCTGCGGGGAAACCTGGATACAAGGCTTAAAAAGCTGGATGACGGCCAGTTCGATGCCATAATCCTGGCAGCAGCCGGTCTCAACAGGCTGGGGCTTTCCGCCAGGATTTCTTCACTCATCCCCGTTGATGTCATGCTTCCTGCCATAGGCCAGGGATGCCTTGGAATCGAATTCAGGACAGAAGACAGGGAGACGGCAGATATACTCTCAAGCCTGCACCATGATAAAACAGCCCTTTGTGTCAACAGCGAACGCGCCTTCCTTGAAAGGTTGCAGGGCGGTTGCCAGGTACCGATAGGAGCCCTGGCAAACCTTTCTGACGATGAAACTCTTACTCTAACCGGCCTGGTTGCCGATGAACAGGGAAAGAGAATTATCCGCCAAAGCCTGACCGGCCCTGCTTCCCAGGGCAGGGAACTGGGGATGAAACTCGGCGATGTGATACTGGATGCAGGCGGAAGGGAGATATTAGAGGAAGTTTATAGTGAAGAATAGAGGCGGCAAGGTATATCTGGTGGGAGCAGGGCCGGGAGATCCGGGCCTGCTGACTCTCCGCGGCAGGGAACTCCTTTCCAGGGCCGATGTTGTCATATACGACCGGCTGGCAAGCCCCAGGATCATGGAATTTGTAAACCCCGAGGCTGAACGGATTTATGTGGGCAAGCGGATCGGCAGGCACGTGGCTAACCAGCAGGAAATCAATGACCTTATTGTTAAAAAGGCAAAAGAAGGCAAGCAGGTGGTGCGTCTCAAGGGAGGAGATCCGTTCATTTTCGGGCGAGGAGGCGAGGAGGCCCAGATCCTGGCTGGTCACGGATTGCCATTTGAAATCGTGCCGGGAGTTACCTCTGCCATTGCAGTGCCAGCTTATGCAGGTATTCCTCTTACCCATCGCTCCTTTACTGCATCTGTGGCATTTATTACTGGTCACAGGCGTTTTGACAGCAGCGAGGCCCCTGTGGATTGGGAAGGACTGGCCAAGGGCGTGGGAACCCTGGTCTTTCTCATGGGCATGTCCAACCTCAGAAATATTGCAGAAAATCTCATGAGATTCGGCAGGAATCCTGACACCCCTGTTGCAGTCATACGCTGGGGCACAACCCCTCTTCAGGAATCAATAACAGGCAACCTTTCCAATATTGCCGACAGGGTAAAGGAAAATAATTTCAAGCCACCGGCAATTATCGTTGTGGGTGATGTGTGTTCTGTCAGAGAGGACATAAACTGGTTTGAAAAACAGCCTCTGCTGGGTAAAAAGGTCCTTGTAACCAGGACAAGGCAGCAGGCCAGCTCCCTTGTAAGGCTCCTTGAAAGAAAGGGGGCAGGGTGCATCGAGTGTCCCACCATAGAAGTCAGGATGGTGGAGGATCTCTCCATACTCGATGAGGCCATTGGCAGGATGCAGGAATTTGACTGGATAATTTTCAGCAGCACCAATGCGGTTAAGTTCTTTTTTGCCAGGATAGATCAGCTGGGAAAGGACATCAGGGCCCTGGGCAACACGAAGCTGGCAGCAGTAGGAGCCAGCACAGCCGATTTCATCCGGCGCCTCCATCTAAAGGTCGATGCAGTCCCGGAAGATTTCCGCGCCGAAGGACTTCTGGACCTGTTCGGGCAACAGGATGTGAAAGGTAAAAAAGTGCTTATCCCGAGGGCTGTGGTTGCCAGGGAAGTTCTGCCAAAGGGGCTTTCTGCCATGGGAATGGATGTGACGGTGGCCCCGCTTTATGAGACCATCCCCCCTGAAATAGCTCCCCAGACCCTGGAACTTCTTGAAGAGGAAGAAATAGATGTGGTCACCTTTACAAGCTCTTCCACTGTCAAGAATTTTTTCAAGACCGTTCCCGAGAATGTGGTAAACAGGATAACAACTGTATCCAGGATAGCATGCATCGGCCCGGTAACTGCCCGGACCGCCAGGAACATGGGGCTTGAGGTTCATATCATGCCTGAAAAATCCACTGTACCCGCCCTGGTTGATGCCATTGAAAACAGTTTTCACAGTTCATCCTCAACGGGGAAAAGATAGGTATACATGACTATATACTGTGTCAAGCCTGACCCTCCGGAACTGGCATCAGTCCTTTCCAGGATCAGGAAAAAGAAGGAAGACTACGAAAAATATAACTTTACGGCCATTCAGGGCAGGACATTAAGGGCCTTCTTCGACCTGGCCCAGGAATATGAAACCCTGGAAAATTTTTACAGGGTGGCAGTCTTTGTTCCCAAGATCTTCATGGATTTTGATACCTGTCTCTATTTGGTGGATTTTGAATCAGGAAAACTGAAACGAGCATGCGATTCACTTAACGCATTTGGGGTGTGCGGTATGGACCCGCCTGAAGGAGTAAAGCTG